>JAIBCI010000085.1 GCA_019694255.1 Saprospiraceae bacterium | reverse complement strand
AAAATATCCTTCCGGCATCCTCCTTGGGTGAAGCCATAGGATATACATTAAAAAGATGGAGGCAGCTGAGCAATTATATCGACCACGGAGAAGTAGAAATTGATAATAATCTCATTGAGAATAAAATCCGTCCAATAGCCCTGGGTCGTAAAAATTATTTATTTGCAGGCTCTCATGATTCTGCTCAAAGAGCTGCTATGATCTATTCCTTATTTGCTACGTGCAAATTACATAATATCAACCCTTACGACTGGCTCATTGATGTATTCAAAAGAATAAATGATCATCCAATTAACAGGATCGATGAGCTATTGCCCCAGAATTGGGAAAAAAAACTATACTAGGTACTTCGTGGGACGGATACCTTCGAAATGCATACATATTTGATTTTGATTTCACTACTCAGATTGTTTTAACATGAGAATCGAACCTTAAAATAAAATTGACTAGGCAGAATAATTCTATCCATAGGCCTCAAATTGACTTTACCAGAAGTACACAACCAATATAATAGACCTTAGAGATTGAGCTTTTCGCACTTCTGGCATTTTATTATAGATTCAGCCTAAAAAATCTCAGACCAGTGGATTTGTTGAGACCTCGTATGATACAACCTATTAATAGCATTTGTGATGAAACACGAATTATCAGGTTATTTATTTAATTTTTCAGGACAGGTTCGTCCAACTTCCTTTCCTTCCTTATTTAATAAAATCCTTACCTGCTGATCCCCATCGCGGATCACCGCGTATTGATCTTTATCATCCAGATAGCGAAGGGCTTCTTTTAAGTCTGATTCGCGTCCTTTAGAATCATTGAACCCTTCGCTTCTTAATCGGACACGACCGTCAGCATAGTAAATTACAAAATAATAGCGCCCATGGTGCCGGAAGAAAGCAACCTTGTTCTGCTTGTCACTCACAGGATGACCTATGTAATAATTACAATTCAAGTAGTTCGTTTCTTTGTCCGTTGCCCTGGAAGCGATGTCTGAATCAAACAACGCCTCTCTTAAATGTACACTTTGTGTATAGATCCCTGCCATAGCGTTATTCTCAAGACATGAACGCCCAATTTCTCGTCCTTGGTCGTTCTTCAATATTCTGATGTATAAATCCCCATTACACACCACGTTATAGCTCTCTTCCCCATTGACAAAACGTAAAACTTCAGACAATTGGATATCCCGAGTCTCGTAATTACTAAATCCCTCTGAACGCAATTTTACAGCACCCTCTTCATTGTATATTACGAAATAGAACTTACTAGCATATTTAAAGTAAGCCACCCGATTCAATTTGTCTATAACTGGGTGGCCATCATATTCCCTGCAATGCAAATATTTGTTCTCGAGGTCCATATCATTCGAGTGCTAATATATAAAATCAGATAAAAAGCAATGATTTTCTTTCTTAATAAATGAAGTATCTGAATGTACTGCAAAGTGAATTGCATTCGACCAAATAGTACTTGCAGCTTTTTCAGAGATTATGGCGCAAGCTCGGGCAATCTCCATTTTATTATCTTCATGGATAGTATAAAATATAATGCGGACTTTCAGAACAGAATATTTCGTATTAAAATTACTGTATCTGATTGCGGATTTTATTCGCTTATAAGCATGCAGGATATTGCAAATATCAAATGCTCCTAGAAATTGACTACATGCAAACATCAACAAACCAATAACTGATCAAAGTAATGTTGAAAGTGCAAATTCATTTTACTGCTGACTGATTTTAAAACTTAACCATGAAACATCAACCATTAATTATCGAATAAAATTATCATCTTTTTGACAAACATAGAAATTATCCTTGCCGGGACTTGCGAAGATATTCTGTTAAATCATTAAGATCCTTAAAAAACACAGTATACAATGCAAAAACTATAATCTTCTTGTCTGATGTCATGGGATCATGAACCTAGATGCTCTAATTTCATATATGTTTTTACTGGAAGCCTAGTAAAATCCGGCCTATTAACAAAGCAGGTTCTAGACACTTCATAATGAATTCACCACAACAAAGTTAAGCCTTAAATGAAATTTTAATAGACATATAAAAAACATAATTTTGCACAACACATATTGACATTTATGGTCAATTCCTCCATCAAAAATAACTAGTCGATGTAAGCTTCTGTGCTGAATAATAAGTTTACAGGCTGTTCACAACAACCAGACTTAAACTAACATTGCTCAATTAGCCTATCCAAATTCAATTTTGCATTAGGGACAAACGAAGACATTTTTATATATTATTAAAATTTAAACTGTATATATAATTGTTTATAAAACCTTTAATTTTTTCTAGTAAAACAAAAAAGAATAAACTTTTCCCAATACCTTGATCCATTCGTTAAGCCAATAGGGTACAGTATATTTGCACTAATAAACAACATTCCTAAATGAAGAATCTTGTAAGCGTACTCATTCTAATATTATCGGGCCACCACCTGTCTTCTCAGATTGTTATCACCGAGATAAACTACAATCCTCCTGAATCTGGGCAAGATTCACTGGAGTATATTGAAATATTTAATCAAACCAGCAGCAACATCAGTCTCAAGGATTGGGTCATTGACGATGCAATCAACATCGTTTTTCCTGACACCTTTATTAACAGCAATAGTTATCTTGTATTATGTGTCAATCAGGCAGCATTCGAAAGTGTATATGGATTCAAAGCGATTCAGTGGGATGCAGGCGCATTGCGCAACGACAGCGAGCTCATTACTTTAAAAGATCAGAATGGCACCGTTGTTGACAGCGTACGTTATTCCGATAGCAATGGTTGGCCCGCGGGTCCGGATGGCAATGGGCCTTCGCTTGAGCTTTGTCGTGTATCCGCAAACAACGAACAACCTGAATACTGGAAAGCTTCGCTAACTAAAGTCGGAATCATCATTAATAATTATGATGTCCGCGGAACTCCAGGCAAAGCGAATAATGTACCCTGTGCAGATGTTACGATCGACGTACGTGACTTTAGCTTTAACCCTGCCAACCTTGAAATTCTAGTTGGTCAGCATATCGAGTGGAAAAACAGCAGCGGCAAACACAATGTCGATGGCCTAAAAAATGTGTATCCAAACAATCCTGATGAATTCTACAGCGGGCCTCCTGCCACTGGCAACTGGACATATATTAAGCGCTTTGACATTGAAGGCGACTACAATTACAGGGATGACGCCAATCCAAATACCATGACCGGCAAGATTAAGGTAAAAAAAGTTGACCCCCTTTATCCTCAATATCCGATAGGGTTGGTCACCTCTGTCAAAACAGATGGCACACTGGATTCCAACAACGTACGATGCACCCTGGAAGGGATAGTCTATGGCATCAATTTCAGACCAGCTGGTTTGCAGTTTACGATTATCGATGCATTGAATGATGGCATCTCCGTCTTTCACACCAATAAGAATTTTGGTTACATCGTGCAGGAAGGTGATAAAGTCCGCGTCAAAGGAACTATAACGCTATTTAATGGATTGGCAGAGATTGTCCCCGATACGATACAATTGATCGGCACAGGGAATCTTCTTTCGCCCGCCCAAACTGTCACTTCACTTAACGAGAATACGGAGTCTCAACTTGTCAAATTAAAAAATGTGTATCTTCAGTCACCGGTGCAATGGACCAAAAACCCGCTTGGCTTTACGGTAAAGGTTACAGATGGAATCAACGTCTATGATGTACGCATTGACAATGACTGCGACCTGGTAAGCAAGGAAGCTCCGGCTGGAAAGTTTGACCTGACAGGTATTGGCTCTCAGAATGACAATATTACCCCTTACCTCGATGGATATCAGCTATGGCCCCGATATACAACGGATATTAATCCTTATTTGCCTCAAAATAAATACTATAATAAACTTGACATTGGCAAAGTCAGGACAATCAAAGCCAATGGAGAGTTAGATTCGCTTAAGGTCCGATGCGAACTTCGTGGTATAGTCTATGGTATAGATTTCGATGGCGGCAATAGTCTTCAGTTCACCCTGCGTGATCTTACCGGCGGAATTACCGTATTTCACAACCAGAAAAGTTTTAATTACAAGGTTACCCAGGGTGATGAAATCATTGTACAGGGAATCGTTGATCAGTTCAACGGCCAGGCGGAGATTATTCCAGATACTATTGTTCTTGTCAGTGAAAAAAATGCGATCAAGACCGCCAGAACTGTGAGCCGCCTTGACGAAAGCACGGAGTCAGATCTTGTCCGCCTTCAGAATGTAAGTATCGTAGATATAACAGATTGGATTGGTAACGGCACATCTTTTAATGTAAGGGTTACTGATGGTTTGAGTGAATTTTTAATTAGAATTGACAATGACTGCGCACTGAGTAAGACGACCGCCAAGGGCAAACTAATCAATGTCACCGGAATTGGAAATCAATTTGACAACGAATTACCTTATACTGAAGGATATCAGTTGTGGCCCCGTTTCTTGGAGGATATCGATTTTCTGAGCAGTAGTCATGATATTGAAAACATACACGTCCGCCTTCTTCCAAATCCGGCCCATGACAGGGTCCGTATTGTTACTGATAGTGAATCTCAAGGAGAAATTGATATTTACACTTTGGATGGAAAATCAGTTGCCCATTATTCCGCAGGGCACACAGAACTTGAACTCCATCTCGAACCTGGCCTGTACGTTGTACGTATTAAAGCCGTTGACGGATTCTATTATATGAAACTGATGATTGAGTAAAATGCGGGTCGGCCTGTGCCTTTCGGGTGGCGGCGCCAGAGGTTCATTTCACATCGGAGTCCTTCGTGCCCTCGAAGAAAATGGCATTAGACCCGAGATAATCTCTGGCACGAGTGCAGGGGCATTGATTGGAAGTCTCTATAGCGCCGGTCTCGACGTTAGCCGGATGCTGGATATAGCTACGCATACAAGGTGGTATCATTTTCTTGGCCCGCATATACCAGATTCAGGACTTATTCCTCCCGATTACCTTGAGAAATTGCTAGTGGAAAATCTTCCAGTACAGCATTTTGAAGAGCTGCTAATTCGGTTCATATGTACCGCCAGTAATATGGATACCGGAGAGCTACATTATTTTGAAAACGGCAATCTGGTTCCCCCAATTATTGCATCTTGCGCAATTCCGATTGTCTTTAAACCAGTTACCATTGGGACCGCCAGGTTTCTTGACGGCGGTATACTGATGAACCTTCCCTGTTCAGTAATCAGAAGCCGTTGCGACCTATTGATAGCTTCCAATGTGATACCAAGTTACACTTTGCCGCCTGGAATACCTAGCAGTTACAGCAACATTATGACAAGGGTTCTTGAGCTTTCGATCATCAATACCATGCAATCCCAAATCCCTTTGGCCGATCTATTGATTGAAGATGCACGCATCAATCAGTACAGTCGATTTAATCTGAGAAATGCCTTGCAACTTTATGAACTCGGATATGATGCAGCCATTTCACAACTCAATAAATATAAATTATCAGCTATTAAAGATCATTAAAAAAATTTGATATTTCCGCTTCATTGGACATTACTCGATTCAATGTCAACACATCAATTTGTTTGGTATTTTTTGATATTTTTTGAAATGCAATAATAGTCTGACGACCCCGGAAGAGAATATCCATCCTGAGAACAGCCAATATTGTTGGTTAAAAATCCGATTTATTAGTAGTCCCTGCAATCCGCAAATGCATTAAATCAATCATCATAATTCAGAACAGATTTATTTCTCGCAGCGCTCTCACAATGAAGCCGAGGACCCTTTTTATTAAAACACCTTCAGAGGAGCATCCGGTTAATAAGTCAACGCCTTGTGTGAATTTCGCAGTTTAGTCTGATCGGGTATATTTGCAGGCTTACTCATTAACAAGTTAATCACGGTCACAGTCTGACAAGTCTTTCCAACATTAATAATTTAATAAAATGACTAATGGGAGGCCACTTACTATGATAGTAAGTTATATCAGTCCAGCCTCAACCGGTACATCTTCAGAAAAAGCCACTTCAATATTTTGTTTGACTGTTGTTGCAAGGCGGAGACCCACATAATCTACACTAACAGGGTAGGATTTGTGCATACGCTCGATAAGGACGCATATTTCCAAACTTTTGAGTAACACTTCCATCATCGGCTGCATGGCGAAAAACAATGTTCTTCCAGAGTTGGCAACATCATCGACTACGATGACCACTTTACCCGAGAGTTGGTCAACCGGGATATCAAGTTCAGCCCTGGTCTCAAGCGGTTTAGCCGGATTCAACTTAAGCCTGCCAAGACGAATGTCTTTCTTTCCGATGGCTTTAAGTCTTTGACTGAGGTCTGAGGCCATCAGATAACCTTTGTTATTAATCCCTGCCAGTATGAGCTGTCCAGAATCCGCATGGCGCTCAAAGATCTCCGAAGCGATGCGCTGCAGTTTGTTGCCAATTTGAGTTGAATTTAGAATTACCATATGATCGGTCACCTTATATTTAAGCCTTTAATTGGCCGCTAAAAGCAAAAATAATAGATTGTCATGATTCAGGTACTGATGTTTTGCCTTCTCAGTTTCGGGATATTCCGAATAGCTTGGAAAGGGTTTAGCAAGGTCTACTTCAACATCATGCTTGGAAGGGATGAGCATGTAAGTGGAAACAAGGGCAAGCGAATTCAGCAAATGTTACTGTTTGCATTAGGTCAGAAAAAAATGTTCGAAAGACCTGTTTCCGGGATTTTTCATTTTTTCATCTACGCAGCATTTATTTTTACACAAATTGAACTGATTGAAATTATCTCTGATGGTATTAGTGGTCATCACAGAATATTTGCCGAGCCGCTGGGTAAATTCTATAATTTCCTCATTAACTTTATTGAAATCTTGTCACTGCTTGCATTGGCAGCAACGCTCATTTTTTTATCCAGGCGCAATATTATCCGTTTATTGAGATTTCAGAAACCTGAACTTCGCGGATGGCCATCTATGGACGCCAATTTGATTTTGTTGGGTGAAATTCTTCTGATCATCGCTATTTTTACCATGAACAGTGCGGATCAGCAACTCCAGATCCTTGAACCGAACCACTACCCTTCCACAGGAAGGCTTTATCTTTCCGGTCTTGTGACTGACCACCTCAATAGCTTTCCAAAAGATTATCTGGTGTTTATGGAACGCGCGGGATGGTGGATTCATGTTCTCGTCATTTATGGTTTTATTATATACTTGCCCTATTCAAAACATCTTCATATTTTTCTTGCATTCCCAAACAGCTATTTTTCACGTATTGAGCCTCGCGGCAGCATGTCGAACATTCCTGAAATCGAGAATGAAGTCAGGGGGATGTTTGGACTGGCTACCCAGGAAATTATTTCACCAAGGGATTCATTTGGGGCCAGTGACGTGACTGAGTTAAGCTGGAGACAACTCCTGGAAGCCTACAGTTGCACTGAATGCGGTCGTTGTACATCCGTTTGTCCAGCCAATCTAACCGGTAAAAAGCTAAGTCCGAGGGCGGTCATGATGTCCATTCGAGACAGAGCAGAAGAACTTGGCGAATTCCGCCGCGAACATAAAGACAACAATGCGCAGGATGGTAAAAACTTATTTGACTATATTTCCAGGGAGGAGATCTACGCCTGTACTTCCTGTAATGCATGTGTTGAAGCCTGCCCGGTACTGATCAATCCGCTCATACCGATCCTCGAAATGAGAAGAAGTGACATTCTGATGAACAGCAAGGGCCCATCAGACTGGCTTCCTATGTTTAACAGTCTTGAAAACAATCAATCCGTATGGTCTATGTCTGAAGCACGCGATGCTTGGAAAAACCACTAAAATGAAAACGCTTCGTACAGTACTTGTAATTCATTTGTTGTCGTTGACAATAAGTTTATCAGGCCAACACACTTTTTCTATTGTTGCAACAGATAGTATCACCAGAGAAGTTGGCGGCGCCGGTGCAACATGTCTGAGTATTGACCGCGAAGGATTTGAGGCGCTGATCATTTCTGATCTTTATCCCGGCCTTGGGGCAATTCACACCCAATCCTATTGGGATGCAGGCAATCAATATAATGCAGGTAGCAGAGCATTAGATGGGCTTAGTGCGCCGGAAATAATTGAGTGGCTCGTAGGCAATGATGTGAGCAACGATCCTTCGATTCGCCAGTATGGCATTGCGTTGTTCAGACCAGATGGTTCAAACAGTGCAGCAGGTTATACCGGAAGTGGCTGCCTGGATACCAAATATCATGTGACGGGACGTAACTATTCCATTCAGGGCAATATTCTGATTGGAAGACAGGTAATTGATTCAATGGAACGACGTTTTCTAGCCGCTACCGGGAGCCTTGCTGACCGACTCATGGAAGCAATGCGCGGAGCCAAAATTCCAGGAGCAGACAAGCGCTGCCTTAGCGAAGGTCTGTCTTCAAGATCCTCTTTTGTCCGGGTTGCCAGGCCTTCTGACAGTTCAGGTTATTATCTTGATCTTCATGTAGGATCAACACGCACTGGCCTGGATCCGATTGATTCATTGGATGTACTCTACAAGCAATGGAAATCAAAGACTTTCACCTCCCAACCAAGCAAGAGTAAGGTTCATTTGGAATACCTGCCATTTCTTCGAATGATTAAAGTCATTGCCGACAACGAACCAGTAAACAAAGGCCATATTACATTATTTGATGTTTCAGGCAGGCAACTTTCAGGTGTTTCCAAACTGGAGAATGGAGAATATCAGATCCCGGACTCTATCCAGACAGGCATCTACTTTGCACGCTATACCAAAAGCCATGAAGAAACTGTTACTCTAAAAATTAAGATCCCATAAAATGAATGTTCCAATTTACAATGAGGTCGTTGCACAGGGTGGACAACCAGAGATCTTGTTCTGGGTTGGTTGTGCCGGTTCATATGATGCCCGTGCTCAAAAAATCAGCCGCGCCTTTGCAGAAATACTAACCAGGGCCGGTATATCTTTTGCCATTCTTGGCGAGGAAGAAAAGTGCACCGGAGATCCTGCACGACGAGCAGGAAACGAGTTCTTGTTCCAGATACTTGCCTTACAAAATATAGAGACACTGAATCTCTACAAAGTTAAAAAAATCGTATGTACTTGTCCTCATTGCTTTAATACATTGCGCAATGAATATCCTGCACTCGGCGGCACCTATGAAGTATTACATCACAGTCAGTTCCTGGAGCAACTGCTCAATGATGGCCTAATCAAAATCCATGACACTTCAACAGCACCTGTAACTTACCATGATTCCTGTTACCTCGGACGAATCAATGGTGTATATGAAGCGCCCCGTGAAGTAATTGGCCATTTAAAAACAGAGATTCGCGAGCTCAAGCGATCCCGTAAGAATGGACTTTGCTGCGGTGCCGGCGGAGCGCAGATGTTCAAGGAAGATGAACCCGGTCACAAGCGTATCAACATCGAAAGAGCTGGCGAAGTAGTAGCCTCCGGCTCAAATAAAGTCGTAGCCAATTGTCCATTCTGCATAACAATGCTGGAAGATGGAATAAAATCACTGGACAAACAACAAGAGATCATGGTACTTGATCTTACCGAACTAATTCTTGAAAATTGTGTTTAATCAGCATGCTAGACCTGCTTGCCTTTCCAGACAATGCACGAGTATGGATATACCCAGCTGCCACGCCCATTGATGAGAACAGAATTCAGGAATGCCTGGATGACATAACTGAATTTGTCAGAAATTGGCGAAGCCATCAAGTGGATCTTGTGGCGACAGGCGGAATCCTACATCATCAGTTTATCGTACTTGTTGTGGATGAGCAAAGAAATCTACCTGGCGGATGTTCAATTGACAAGTCTGTTCATTTTATCCAATCAATGAATATCAAATACAAGGTTGACTTCCTTCAGCGTATGATTTTTCAGTATATTGAGGGAGAAAGTGTAAAAAACATTGCCATGCATAAACTCAAAGAAGCTTATGACCATGGTGAGATTGGAGATGATACTTTGTTTTTTGATCATCTTGTCCAGCGAAAGGATGAGTTTATAAGTAGCTGGTTGAAGCCGCTAAAAAATTCATGGCATTACCGTTTGATTTAGACAAATCAGATGCCTTAACTTATTCGGCCTAATTACAGGAGGTCATCAATTGCCACCTTTTTCTCTTATGCTTTTAAGGACTTCTTCGTCAGATTTGCCCAGATTACTCATCAGGACTTTAGCATCTTTGACAAATTCAGCGTTGGGATACTTGGCAATAAATTCACTGTAGAATTTTGCAGCATTGGCTGAATCATGTAGTGTCGCATCAAAAATAAATCCCTTCATAAAAAGCGCAATAGGTGCCCGTGGCGATTTAGGGTATTTGTCGATGATCCAGTCATAAAGTGCAAATGATTTTTCAAAAGTTTTTAAGGTATGCGCGGTCTCTGCTGCCTTGTAAAGAAAATCTGGCGTTTTCTCATCATTGTTCAAAACCATCGCATAAGCTTCACAGGCATCTACGTATGCCATGGCTTTTTGCTCATCAAACCCCCTGACCGTATCCGCAAAAATCGACCGGCCGATTTCGGCGATATAGTCTTCCGGAGTAGAACCTTTTGGCAATTTATTCTTTAGCTCCTCCCCCATACTATCACCAGGATATGCTTTAAGGAATGCATAGGAAAGTTCATCGGCTGTTGTGTGTTTTCCTGCTTTGTGAAGTAGCTCTATCAGGCGCAAAATGTTTTCTCTTTTATCCGAACGATCAGGGTATGCTTTCACCAGATTATTGAGAAACAGCAATTCCTGATCATTGTGATTGGATTTTCTCGAAGCCTGTACCGCATTGACCAGCAATCCACTGATATCCTGAGTTGAAGTCGATTGCCTGATTTTCTCCAGGTATTTGCCCATTAAAGCCGAATAATTTTCTTCAGTGGGATTTTCATTGAATTGTTTTTCCGCCTGAACCAGCGCCTGATCAGCGCCCGGGTTATTTTTGCAGGAAGGGCTGATCATTGCCAGGAATAAAAACAAAATCAATAAGCGCATGATTCTTGAATTTCGAACAAAAATACCGGCTTCAGAGTATTAAAACAACCACAATCTCCCTAATTAACATTACTTTAATTAAATGTAATGCCTCATTATCAACAACTTACGAATTGAAGACCTTGGCAAAATGCACTAAGTCAAAACCGGTGTACCTAAATACACCTTTACTTCCGGTTGAATACTGATCAATAGCTTTACATAAATTTTATCATAAGGCGAGTGAATCGACATTTTCCGATGCCACAGGATCGCCTTTTGTATCGCACGAAA
Organism: Saprospiraceae bacterium; assembly: GCA_019694255.1. GTDB lineage: Bacteria > Bacteroidota > Bacteroidia > Chitinophagales > Saprospiraceae > Vicinibacter. The sequence goes on along the minus strand of JAIBCI010000085.1, from coordinate 44,791 downwards.
CACCGTTATCGCTGGCCGATTATTGCCCAGCGAGGCAATAATTCCCGGCAAAGTATGTTCATTGATCAGTACAGGATCCCCGATCAGCTCTACATCAAGCGAAGGATTCATGCCAACATTAACGCCATAGCTGCTTACCTGCAGATGATTTGATTCCAACATAGGGAAGACATTCACCCAGCTCAGGATCAGCCCTTCAATCCTATCGCGTGTTAATTTTCCAACAATAAATACTTGTTCGTAAAGCTTCTCAAATGCCTTAACAATCTGATTATTAACTTTCTGAATCACGGTCATACTTCTCAAATATTTATATGAATAACACTGATCCGTTACAATTCATTTCAGTGCTCAACATAAAGGATGTACGTTTATATGAATAGATGCATCCTTTAGACCTCCATATTGCTTAACAATTACTAAGATTATAATGAACCTGAACGCAATACTGCAGATCATTTGAGTGCGTTAGCATGCCCATTCATCAGGCAAGCCTTACATGAGCTATTGATCACAAACCATCAGGCCATATGGAAATCACAGAAACGGAGCGCCAAAAAAAAGATTTGTTTAAGTCCGGTTTAGTAAATTTACATGATCATGAACAGGCAGTTCCTATTAAATATAATTTTTTTGTTACTTGGATCGAGGGCTTCTGCGCAGGTATATCTTGAAATGCACTTTCCAATCGGGGTTGACCCCTGTCAGGGACTTCCGGTTGAAGTGCGGGTAACCAATGAAAGTAACAAACCCGTTACCGGCGCAACGCTTCAGTTGCTTACGGGGGTACATATCAGCTACCGTCAAGGCAGTCTTTCGGCTGGCAATATACACCTGCTCAGTGACTCAGATCCAAGAGGCCCGGTCTTCGGACTTGATTTTCTCGATCTATGCGAATCCATTTCATTTAGCTTCTGGCTAAATCACGGTTGCGCTATACAAAGTCATGAGGATAGCCTTGAAATGGTTATGAACGTAGCAAAAAACCAAATCAGTTCAGGCGTTCGTGCTGCGACAATTTTCATTCCCAAAATTTCAATAATTAACCTCGGATTGTACTACGATGAGCAAACTGCATCCTTTAAAAAGAAATTCAGGATTGTCAATATAGGACAACTTGCACTGGACAGTTTTTCTTTGTATGTGTCAGGTGATGACAGGATGACAATTCTGAATGCCAATCTTGGAAAGCTTAGTGCCAATGGAGATACCGTAGATTTTAATGGGAAAGACTTTTACCAGATTGGTAATGGTAATGCATTTTTTGAAAGAGGGGAAATCATTGACATATCTCAGGAAGTAGTCCTCGATGCCTGTGAGACTGATTTTCAAATTTCCCACCGGCTGAGGTTACCCTGCGCCGAGCAAACCTGTGAGTTTCAAATTGATGATAAAATCAAGATACAGGCTATCACCGGCACGCCCAAACTTGGCACAATACAGGATACCCAGATTACGGCCTCTCCCTGCAGAGATGGAGTGGTCAACCTGAAAATATTTAACACCAGCGTCAATGGAAATTTTAATCTTGGAAATAGTGTATATAACCTTTTTCTGAATTCGGGATGGTCTGTGATTCAAAATAACCAATACACTGAACCATTACGAGACAACTGCCTGCGAATTAAGGAGGCCAGACTCAATGGCAGATTAATACCTGTTACTTACAATGGATTTAGCGGGTACGGCCTTGACTTCAGAAGACTTTCAACAGATCCTGACGGTCCTGGCGGGTTGAGCGACCTCGACAATGACGGATTTTACGATGATTTAGGTCCCTATGATACCATCAGGTTATCACTCCAGTACGAAATGGATCCGACATGTCTACAGCTTGGATGTGACCAAAACGTCTTTGATTATCACATTCTCCGGCTTAAAGGCGATTTTAACAACTATTGCAAGACAGCCGGCACATTTGATTCATATTACTATTCCCATAGTTACCAGTGGTCACGCCCTTCAGTCTACACGAGCAGTATTAAAGGAGTTTACATTGATCAGGAGACCGATACTATCGTTTTTCAAACGTATAAAAATGAACATAACTTTTTAGGGTTTTGTGACAAGGACAGTGCTGCTATCAGAATTATATTACCCCCCGTTGCCGATTTACAGAAGGGAGCGGATATTCTAGTCAACGGAAAACCTATACAATACACCAGAAACGGCAATCTGATCTATTTCAGCACGGATACAGCTAGTTTTTCAGTTGCCATACCTGTAAAATTTAAATGCGATCCAAATTCAGGTTCGGGCGGCGTTAATACGAGCTGCACCTTTTGCACCGGAAGCGGTGGCCCGAAATACAGCCTCAGGATTGAGGTGGATTATTTTTGTGGTGACAAATGCTTTCAGAAGATCCCTTTATATTGCGGAAATTCTCCTGCTTTCGCAGCGGTCTGTAATCCCAATGGCGGGGGCCAGAATTCTCCCGGCAAACTAACCATAAAAGAATATCAGTTTAAAAGACTTACTGCAGGATACAAAGATTCAACAAAGCGCAGCAAAATCAATCCTGAAGTTGATTCGATATCACACAATTATTTTTTTACCTATGATACTTTTCTGATTTATATTCCCATTGACATTTTATGTAATGCATCTTACTCCAATGTATTCCTTCGCCTGGCATATTACCCTAGGCTTTATTATAATGCAAGCAATCAGGTAGATACGATTAGGGATATTCAATGGCTTTCAGACACATTGAAATACTTTGACGGAGAAACCAAACGATGGTCTTATTGCCGAAATCTGCTGGGGTCTGAATTTGATAATCTCAACCAAAATAATTTTTACAGGTATTTCCTGCGTGAAGTAAATCTTAGCGCACAATTCGGCAATTGTCTTTCCGGGAGTCTAAGCACCCCGGACTCAATGATACTGGTCATCAAGGCGGTAATTCCTGCATCTGAATATACGCAGTGGACCAAGACTAATTTATACTCTCAACTAACCTATAATCAGGATGGATGCACCATGCAGGAAACAAAGTACGGTGTACTCAATATCTTCACCGGAAAGCCCTATACTGGATATAATTCACTGCGACAGGAATATTATAATGCGCCTGATCTGACTAAAACATCTCAGTATTTATCTGTTTGCGGTGATTTTCGAATTGAAGCAACTGTTGATTCTTACGGTAGTTATCCAGAAGATCCAGACCCTTTCAAAAATGAATTTCGAAGTACTTATCTGGTGGACACCTTAAAGATTACTATACCGCCTTTTTTTATTTTTCAGAATAATAACCCTAATTACGTTCGTATTACCAGGAAAGGATCTAGCGGTAATCTTCAATATGACACATCGTTTATTCAACCCAATGTTCGTGACAGTTTGGGTTACACTATTATCGAATTCAGCAAGTTCAACGACAAAGAAGATTTTGAATTGGTTCAGCATGTATTCTTTTTTAATTTGAGGCCCGAATGTTATGTAACGCAAAGCGATACAATCTCAATCTATAAAAAATTCCGATATCTGCGACATCTTGAAGATACCAGTCTTCATAAGACCTTCAGCACAATTTCAAAGATTGCCGTAAATACAGCCGGCACTGATGTGTCCTTTGATCAAGTTGAAAAACAAATATTAAAAGATACTACTGTTAGCTGGCAATTTAAGCTCAGTTCAACTAACAGCAATTCAACACCTCGTCGGTTCTTTACTTACCACAACACCTGGATGCAGTTTGAAAATCCTTCAGGATATATCATGATCGATAGCCTCATTGAATACCTTCCTTCAGGCTCATCAAGAAAACATCAGCCAAGGTTTCGCGGAAGCAATAAAATCATTTATGAGCTAGACACACTCTATGATACACGGGAGTTTCAACTTTTTACACATTTTAATTCCTGCCAGCGGGATTCCATTATTGTATACTCTGGAAATTCCTGTTCTGGTTATCCAATTGAATACGATAGTTTAAATGGAAAATGCCGTGCGTACGCTCATCGCGCAATTCTCCACTATGAACCTGAAGAATCAACCTTAAGGCTCGAATTGCTCTCGCAACCCAAAGACAGCCTAGCGCAACCTTGCGACAGTTTTCAATATGTTGTTCAGATTTACAATTCCGGTCTCGGGCATAGTTTCAACAACAGATTTTACATGGTCTCACCGGATGGCATGATCTTCAGAAATGCAATACTTGAATACCCGAAAGGAAATTTCATTCAGCTGCCTCCTCCAACCCAGTCAGCTCAAAAAGGAATCTTTTTCTGGGACCTGAGCACTACAATTTTTACCAATGGTATTCCGGGGTTTTACAGAGTCGATGAAAACTACTTGCTAATACATATTACGTTTGACGGAAATTGCGACCTTGAGGACGGTCAGTCCATTTCATTTTATGTGCTTTCTACCAACGTGTGCAACCAGTTGAAGAAATCACAAATCATACATTCGGACCCGTTTCAATTCCGGCGGATAAATCAGAATTCCAAAGACTTATATGATATTCATCTGGGTTTTTCTGCCGATAGCGCTTGTGGAAAAATATTCAAGGTTCGTTGCGTACTAACCTCTAAAAATGACTCTTTAAATACATTAAAACAAAAATTGTATTTTATTTACGCAAAGGAACTAAGTTTTATTCCGGGAACGTTTCAATCACTGAAACATGTGGATGGAAGTGCCGCCAGATTTTATTTCCTCGATGGGCTTGAGTCGGTTGAGGTTCCTCTGGAGGGACCCATTTTAAATGGCGACAGCGCTGTTTTTGAATTACAACTCGAACGTACATGCATTGAGCTTTGTAAAGCGACCGACTTCAGGCTTTTAATGAATTCAGAACAGTACGTTCCCTGCAATAGTATCCCTAATGGCTCGTGTAGTCAGCTATTACAAATTCAGGAATGGAGATTTGATCAGATCTCGCTCAGCCCACAATTGAAAATTTTAGATTCAGAAATAACCACTACAATAGAAGCCGGAGGATCAGAACAAGTGACTGCGAAATACCTGATCGAAAACAAATCCCCATTTTCAGCCAGGATTGATTACAGGATCGACTTTTACTATGATCGCAATGCTGATGGGTCACCAGATACCGGAGATGTTTTAGTGAAAACAGATTTTATTAAGGGTACAGATATTGAAGGTCTATCCAGACATTGGAAGGAGTGGAGCCAATCTATTCCAGGGATTTATACCTGCAATTTGATTGCTGTAATCACAACGACCGATAATCCTTGCCTTTGCACAGGTGATACGCTTATACTCAATCCTCCAAAGATTATTGGAGAAAGCAGAAGGGTCAGAATTTGTCATGATGTGCGTAAGGAAATTGGTTTTGATTCTATTGGAGGCTATCATTATTTATGGCTTCAGGCAGACCGACTGGGTTCGGTAGATAGACCTTTAACTGAATATCAATATCCATTTCTATTGATGGAAGGATCAGAATCCAATGATACTGTTGTGTTGAAAGTCACGAAATCACCAGGTTGCAGTTATTTCGACACGGTGTATATAGAAATTTACAGGCCTGCAGCAGAAGTAATTGAAACTGACAGTATCCGATGTCATGGCGATGGTATGGCCGTATTACTTGCCCGCGGAATCGGATCAGATTCCGGTTGGTCATATGAATGGGCTGGAAGAAACGAGAAAACAAGTGAAATACGTGACCTTGGACCCGGATGGTACCACGTCAGGGTTATTGACAGCTTAGGTTGCGCAGCTTATGATTCAATACTAATTACTGAACCTCCCGAATTAAAATCAAACCTCGCTGTTACTTCAGATTTCAATGGATATTCGACGCGATGCAACGGATCTTTTGATGGCCGTGTTAAAGTCATTGTAAGCGGAGGAACACCGGACTATACTTACCTGTGGCCCAGTGGTCAGGGAATTGACACCTTAGGTGGATTAAGTGCAGGATGGGTCAAAGTCAGGATTTTAGATAAAAATCTTTGCCCCGCAGAAGATTCCATTTTACTAACAGAACCACCCGCACTCAAGCTATCCACCGATGCAACGCCTGCTGGTTGTGGCCCTTATAATGGTGGTATTGCCACAGTACGAGTTACAGGTGGCGTTCCCACATATAGTATTCTCTGGAATACCGGCCAAAATTCAGATACACTTAAGAATCTCCGAAGTGGCCATTACAGTGTTATTACAAAAGATGCCAATGGATGTGAGGCCAATGGTGAAGCTGTCATCGGACAGTTATCGGATCCTATGATTTCTTCAAATATTATCGATACGACGTCAGAATATGGATCAACTATCCGTCTAAGTGTGTGGACAAATGCTGTTCATCCGCGATTCCACTGGTCACCTTCAGCTGAATTGTCTTGCGACAGTTGTGCCACCGTTTTTCTTTCGCCAACACATGATCAGGTTATTCATGTGACTGTCACAGATGAAAATCAATGCACTTCCGAAGCCAGAATTAATATTTACGTATCCATTATTAAAGATGCCTGGGCACCCAATGTTTTTTCGCCCAACGGGGATAGCCAAAACGATCGGTTTACCATTTTTGGAAAGCCAACGCTACAACGCATTGATAGGTTACAGATATTTGACCGCTGGGGAGAATTGGTTTATGAAGAACATGATCTTCCTCCCAATAACCCTAACTTTGGCTGGGATGGAACTTTTAAAGGAATATCAGTCAATCCTGCCGTTTTTGCCTATGTTGCTTATATCACTTTTGTCGACGGTGAAAAACGTATTTTGTACGGGGATGTAACGCTGATCAAATAACAACAATTCAAATGCTCAAAAGCCCTTGGCAATCATCTGAACATAGTTCAGAAATCTTTTAAATTAATATCACTTGCCCTTATGTCAGGTCCGGAATTATTACAGGCAATTTAAGGGACTACAGTATCTTGAAGGCACCAGGAAGTACTAATCAATTTGTGTGCCTCAATAAATTCTTTAGTCCCGAAATTAAACGGGCAATATGCTAATTCTGACTTGTTTATAACTTTATTTATTTGCAGTTCTGTACGGTTGCCAATTCCTACAGTACCGATAATCTCTCCTGCATTAAGTATAACACCTTCTTTAACTGAAACGCCAGTTACATGGTCATAAATAATCCTGTATACAGAATTAGAAAATGGCATGATCCAGATTTCGTAATCCGCAAAATTGTCATTTAAAAATATTCTTTCCACTTTGCCGGATGATGATATCCTGACATGAACTGAGTCAGAATTTACGAGGTACTCAAATGCAGGATTTTTTTGAGTTGCACTCAAATCTGCTCCAAAAGCGATAAAAGAACTTACAGTTGACAAAGCAACCGGGGTACAAGAAAGTATTGGTGGTGTCTCATCCTGTTTTACATCATCTTTATGACAAGAAGTGTTAATTAATATCGATGAAATCAGAATAACAGCAACATAATTATTCTTCATCATGGCTTTTGATTAAAAAATATCGAAACCTAAACAATACCTTTAGGAATAGCCCCCTATTCTCAACCAAGAAATAATAAATTTAGTTCCTAGAACTAGTCTGAATAAAATGGAATATTTGAACCGATCAATGTATAGTTTCCACTTCTTTCTAACTTAATTAAGATGTCACTTAATTTTTATCCGGGGTAATGTAAGATTTGTTACCATTCGAATTAATATAATATACGCCTCCTCTGGGACCCTGATAGAGTGAACGCCCCTTCTCATCCTTTCGAAGCAACTTATCCTCTCCCGCAACTTTTTTTCTGGTCCGGGCATCCGCTTCCTTTTCATTATTTGAAGGTGAAGCCTTAGCATTTGCCGGCTGAATTTTTATTTGGGCTGATGATTCCTTGTTTGCCTTTTCGGGCTTTTGATTTTTCGTAATATGGCTATCCTCACCCTCGCCAAGACTTTTCTCTTTTTTTACCTTGGTAATATCAGTTTCAATAACATTATTTTCTTTAGATTTACTATTCGCGCTCTTTTCAGTTTGCTGACCCTCACTGTGATTCTCTATTCTTTTACTCTTATTTTTTTCATTATTATTTTCACCTATAACCTTTTTTGACTTTGATGGCTTTTGCTTAGCCGAATCGGTTCCTACGGAAGGCTTCTGCTTAACAGATTTGTTTTTAGTCTTACTATTTGAATTAGCTTTACTGATAGATTTGTTTTTACTATTTGTTTTGCGTTCTGCATTCTTTTGCGGATGCTTCTTTTTAGCGTGCTGTCCATCTACCTCCGTCTTAGACTTTTCAGTCTTTTTTGTTGTCTGAGCTGATAGTGGCAAATAAAATATAGGAAAAAAAAGCAAACTTAGCGCCAGTGAAATCCAAATTTTCATTTTAATCAATTTGCGGTGTAAAATTAATGCGTAATATTATAAATTAATTAATTATAACTAAATAACTTCAAATATTCAACTGCTAACTTATTCCAAATTATACATCGATCAACTTCAATCGACTAAGCCGTGTAGATTTCGGCCAAGGATTAATTGCGACAAATTTAATTTCGAAATAACAACCCGATATTTAAAATAATTAATGCAAATATGATACTGAAAAATCTTTTAAATCTCAATATTCGACACAAGCTTGTCGGCATTTCAACCCTATACTTGGATTATAGTATGGTTAGTTGAGTTAAAAATAATTCAGAGGAAACAGGTTTAACTGTATTTTTGTCCTAACTGGGAATATATTCTTAAGATGAACCAATACTTAATACTTCTTACTTACATTGTAATTGGTACTTCGTGTCAGGATTCTGACACGTTATCACCTGTACCTGAGCTCGGATTCATTAAAATGTCCCGTACCAGTATGAATCAGGGTGATCTAAATCAGGACAGTGTCCTTTTGAGTTTTTCATTTAAAGACGGGGACGGTGATCTCGGACAGGGTTCGTCAAGTCCAGTTCGCGACATATCAGTAATTGATGTCCGCACTGGCTTGCTTTCCGATCAATTTAAATTACCGGATATTCCTGATGCCAAAGGCAAGCCTGTTACCGGTGATTTTACGATCAGATTATTTACGACCTGCTGTATTTTCCCACTCATGATACCTCCTTGTACTGCGCCACCTCAATTTCCCTATGACACCATTATATATGAAGTGTTTATAAAAGATCGGGCCGGCCACGAAAGCAATCATGTGCGAACACCTGAGCTCGTGCTAAATTGTAAATAGACACTACGTCGCCAATATTATTCCAACCTCTTGTTTAATAGCAGACAAGGCTTTTTGAATAGTCAGATTTGTATGTTCGATAATCTTTCCAACTTCGTCATTACCGTCTTCACTGTGTTCGTAGATCTCGGACAAAGCATATAGCCCTTTAAAAACCTCATTCCTTGCTAAATCGATGATATTCCATAGTGGCTCGCTGATATAAATCTGTTGCACCAGATTGTGTTCATACTCTTGCTGAACAGCAATCATAAGGGTTGTAATCCAATTCGCTTTACGTAGATCTCCTTGTGGCAATCTAAACATCAGATTTTCAAATCTGATACGTTCAAGAAAAAGAGATAGGCGCTCATAGGCCTGGAGCTTCATCGGCAGGACCTTATCCCTTGTAGACTGCATTTGAATGGCACCTGCCTTAAATCGCTCGTGCTCAAAATAGCGTGTCAAAAGAAAGTAAACTGTTATAAAAACTACTACAGCAGGTACTACTGAGCGAATAAATTCGAGTGTGAAATCCATAACTTATTGTTGCAGCAAATTTAAGATTTAACTAATTCTCGGAAAGAATTCTTATTATAAAACTTTTGCCTTGAATTCCAATGAAATTCAATCATTAAAGCTGGATTTACGTTTACCGAAATGTTGGACATGCGGATATTATTTTTTACTTCATTGTCATTCATTGATATTGGCTGAAAGCAGCACTGTTTTTGAATAGTTTTAGCCGGCATTTATGGCCTTTATACCTCTAAGTAACTTGTACCACCAATTATGCAATTAAAAATTAAAGTGCTTTTATCTACAGAGCTTGTGATTGCGAAAGATACCTTATAGGCCTGCTCAACAAACGAAAGCTCATCAATATTATCGCTAAATCGAAGGAATGATCTGGGTTCTATAATATTATTATGCAATTTGGAATAAATTAAACCCACAGCGGACAATTGATACTTGAAAATAGGAGCTATGACTAGTTGCCCACTATCATAATCAATATACGGCATCCTAATGATACCAGACTGCAGTTTTATAGAATTTTGATAGGTTAATAATGCCCTGCCTACGTTATTTGCGCTGATGTCAACCTAAGCCGATTGTTAATAACCTGCATTTTGGACATTCGCTGGAGTTGAAAGAATCTGTACGTTGCAGGCTAGTCTTAAAACAAATTACTATAAATTTGTGTTTTCCAACCATAATCAGAAGAAATGAATGTAGCGACAGAAAGCCCCATAATGATCTCAGAATCAGCCATTTTGCAATTAAAGAGAATCCGCGAGGAGCAAAATATTCCAATGGAGTTTGGTTTGAGGGTTGGTGTCAAAGGCGGCGGATGCTCAGGGTTTAGTTACATACTGGGGTTTGATGCCCGAAAAGAGCAGGATCAGGTATTTGAAATAGACGGTCTTACAATTTTAATGGACAAAGCGCATGGACTATACCTGGCAGGAATGCAGATCGAATGGGTAGATGGCTTAAACAACAGAGGCTTTTCTTTCATCAATCCCAACGCCAAATCCACCTGTGGGTGCGGCAGTTCCTTCAGTGCCTGAGTAGCCTGAGTTTAACATCATGAAGGACTTTGTCGATTTGTTCGCAAGGATGTGCATGTCTGCCATCTTTATGTTTGAAGCATTTACTTCGGTCAAATTTATAAGTCGTACCAAAGACACCATGACACAATATGGTTTCACCTGGAACCAGGATTTTTTATTATACAGCACCATCGTTGCATTGACAATTGGCAGCATTTTCTTATTAATCGGTTATCGAACTACTTTTGCTGTATTTCTGCTGCTAATGTATTGGATCCCCGTCACCTGTGTTGTTTATTCATTCTGGGATGATCCAGCCAATGTTCGCAACATTCATTCTATTATCTTCATGAAAAATATTGCCATCACTGGTGGCTTATTGCACGTGTGGATTTATGGAACTGGAAAATTCAGTGTTCGCAGGATTATTGGAAGTGCCAGGCTTCCAAAAGAAAAATGGTAAAATGAATTGTCGCACAAGCGCGTTGATCTTGTGGCTATTATCCAATACACTAGCCATTACACTTGAAGCCCAAAACCCCTGGTCAATACTTGTAAGCAGACGAGTGGCTGATTCTTTGATTGCGCTTCATTCTTTCAGTTATGGAAGATTAAATGACACACTTATCATATTTGGTGGAAGAAACGACGGCATCCATGGAAAGGAAAACGGATTTGAAAAACTGGGACGCAATGATCATCTGATCATTTTTGATATTAAATTAAACAAGTCGAGCTCCGTTGATTTAAATACTTTATCAGATTCATTGAAGTATCCCCTCACAGCCTCTGCCTGCGAGTTTGTTCAGGAAGGAAAAATACTATATCTGATGGGGGGCTATGGCCAGAACGCACAGGGACTCTACGAGACCTACCCCAGCCTTACCCGGATTGACCTAGAGCTATTGATTAGAAGGATTAAGGACAAGATGCCACTTGCACCTGCCTTTAGCCAGTTTGCCAATGATAGTTTTGCCATCGCCGGTGGCCAAATGAAAAAATCGGGAGACCAAATCTATCTTGTCGGCGGCCATAGGTTTGATGGTCGTTATAGCCAGGATTCCAAGAATTACCGTCAAGCGTATACAGAACGGGTTTACATTTTCCGCTTTACAGAGAGATAACCATCCGGCATGGAGTATTGAAAACGTTCTAACCGACGAACTTAATTTTCATCGCAGGGATTTTAATCTTGCGCCATTTGTAACTTCAGCAGGAATCATCGAACCAGTCGCCTTCGCCGGAGTATTCATGATGAACGACGCAAGGCCTTTTCGCAATATTTCCAGTATTCAGGTCAATGGCTTTACAGATATCCGTGACTTCAACCAGAATCTAGCCAACTATCAGTGCGCGCATTTTGGCTTGTATTCGCCCTCTCAGGATTTGATGCAGGAATTTTTCCTAGGAGGCATGGCGGAATATTATTTGAATCCGCAGGGTGAACTGGTACGCGACCCATTGGTCCCCTTTGTCAAGACTATTTCTTGTGTTCAGAGGGACAAATCTGGGCAGTATACAGAATTCGCCTTACGCGATACAATGCCCCTGTTCATGGGTAGTAATTCGGAATTTATACCGTCAAACCGGATACCATTTTTCAATGAAGAGATTATAGATGCGGACAGGCTCCTGGGAGATACGATTCACCTAGGCTGGGTCATCGGAGGCATTGTTAATCCGGCTTCAAGGCTACATCCGTGGCAGGACAGCCTTCCTGAAACAACCAATGCCAACCCGTGGATATCAGACATATTTTTAATCCGCCAGTCCATAAATTCGGTCCATGATAAAAAAATAATTCTTCCACGTATAAGTGTTACGTGCAATCCTAACCCTTGCAGGCATTTCGGTAACATTGCGCTGAGCCAAGAAGTTGAATCTATAAGTATATGGCTCCTAGATAATTCAGGGCGATTGCACACATTTCAAAAATTCAGAAACGGCAATTCCTTTTCATTGGATACAAGAACAATACCTGCCGGAAACTACCGTCTGAGTTATCTCGTCAATGGCAGTCAATACGGATCATTCTTACTCCAAATTGGTGAATAAAAGAACACAAACTTATTCTGTTCTTTAAAAATATTCACAATCCAAATCAAATGAATTACTCAATTCAATTTGGCTCACGCTATCCAATGATTTAAGAATTAAAAAATGTTATGGATGAAGGTTATTCGGCCATTTCGACCTGCTTGGCTGCTTTTTTCCGTTCATTTTCATCCAGCAAAATCTTCCGCAGCCTGATGGACTTTGGCGTCAGTTCGACATATTCATCTTCCTGAATGTATTCCAGTGCTTCTTCAAGAGAAAAGTTTCTTTTTGGAATAATCTGGGTTGTTCCATCAGATCCCGACGCACGCATATTGGTCAATTTCTTACCTGTAATTACATTCACGACCAAATCACCCGGGCGGATATGTTCCCCTATGATTTGACCGATATAAATTTGGTCACCCGGGTCAATAAAGAATGATCCCCGTTCCTGAAGATATCCGATCGAATAGGCTGTAGATGCTCCCATTTCCTTGGAAACAAGCACTCCCATTATGCGTGAAGGAATATTACCCTTCCAGGGTTCGAAGCGCGAGAATCGATGGCCAATAATTGCCTCACCGGCAGAAGCAGTTAAGAGCATATTACGAAGACCTATCAACCCTCTGGAAGGAATTGTAAATTCAAGATGTATCAGGTCCCCTTTTTGTTGCATGACACTCATCTCACCTTTGCGCTGGCTTACAAGTTCAATAATTTTCCCTGAAAATTCTTCCGGAACATCAACGGTAAGCGTTTCGACAGGCTCACATTTTACACCATCTATTTCCTTGATAATAACGCGCGGTTGGCCAACTTGCAGTTCATAGCCTTCACGGCGCATGGTCTCGAGCAAGATTGACAAATGCAGAATTCCACGGCCATATACCAATATCGAATCGGGAGATTCTGTGTCCTCCATACGCATGGCAAGATTTTTCTCGAGTTCTTTTTCCAGGCGCTCGCGAATATGACGTGAGGTGACATATTTTCCTTCTTTTCCGAAAAATGGAGAATTGTTGATGGTAAAGAGCATACACATCGTTGGCTCATCCACACTGATTGGTGGTAGTGGTTCCGGAGTTTCGAAATCACAAATGGTATCTCCAATCTCAAAATTTTCAATTCCAAACACGGCACAGATATCGCCGGCCTGTACTTCCTCCACTTTTGACTTGCCCAGGCCTTCGAAGGTAAATAATTCTTTGACCCGCGACTTGAGAATTGTGCCATCGCGTTTGGCCAGCGAAACAGGGGTATTAACCCTGATTGATCCCCTGGTCAACCTTCCAACTGCTATCCGGCCAATGAAGGAAGAATAATCCAGTGAGCTGATCATAAGCTGAAGACTTCCTGATTCAATCTTAGGCGGTGGCACATGCTGTATAATCATGTCCAGGAGGTAGGTAACATCTGTTGTCGGCGTCTTATAATCTGGCCCCATCCAACCTTGTTTGGAAGAACCGTATACCGTCGGAAATTCGAGCTGTTCTTCTGTTGCATCAAGATTAAAAAAGAGTTCAAAGATCTGATCATGTACTTCTTCTGGTCTGCAGTTGGGTTTATCAACTTTATTGATCACAACAATTGCTTTTTTGCCCATTGACAAAGCCTTGTGCAATACAAATCGAGTCTGTGGCATTGCGCCTTCAAATGCATCGACCAATAGGATTACGCCATCGGCCATATTAAGAACCCGTTCTACCTCACCTCCAAAATCAGCGTGTCCTGGTGTATCAATAATATTAATCTTGCAATTATTGTAACGTACAGAGACGTTCTTGGCAAGAATCGTAATACCCCGCTCACGCTCAAGTTCGTTGTTATCCAGGATAAGTTCTCCTGTAGATTGATTATCACGAAACAACTTGGATTGGTGAAGAATTTTATCCACCAATGTTGTTTTACCATGGTCAACGTGAGCTATAATAGCTATGTTACGAATATCTGTCATAATTGCGAATGAAGGCAAAATTACCACTCATAAGACTGATAATGAATCAAATAGATCTTAATAACAATTAATTAGCATTCCACGGAACAGTGCTATGACGACGGGCACTCTGACTTAGAGTGCCTCTGCGGACATCATGGCGTTTTCCCAATCCGCAACTTTTTGTTTTAGCTGTACTTGAATGTCTTCATACTCATTCACCACGCTTGCATGGTCATGACGGCTGTAAAAATTCAAATCTGCCATTTGATTCTGGATCTCATCACGTCTTTTTTCGAGTTTTGAAATCTCGAGTTCAAGCAATTCAATTTTTCGCTTTAATTTCTTTAACTGATCATTGTTGACTGAATCGGAATTCTGTTCTGTCGCCTTCTTTTTGACTTGTTCCCTGAACGTCTCAGCGAGTGAATCCGAATTTGTTTTTTCAAGAAAATAATCGATGTCGCCAAGGAATTCTCTGATTTTCGCATTCGCGAAATAAAATGTTTTCTCCGCCAGTCCTCGAAGAAAATCCCGGTCGTGTGACACGATAATTACCGTGCCGGCGTAATTGACGATGGCATCCTTGAGAACTTCCTTGGAAGGGATATCGAGGTGGTGGGTTGGCTCATCGAGAATCAATACATTGTGTTCCTGCACCAAAAGCATGGCAAGTCGTACACGGGATTTTTCGCCTCCGCTAAGGACGCTGATCTTCTTATCAATATCCTCTCCCCTGAATCCAAGACTACCCAGAATTTTTCGGATATTAGGCCGTGCTTCCGGTACTGCGGCATGTTCAACGGCATCCATTACGGTATCCTTAGGATCAAGCAGTTCACTGTGCTCCTGGGCATAATAACCAAACTTCACCTGATGACCGGGCTTTATTGTTCCTGAACTCGGCGCAATTGCCCCTGAGATCAATTTGACCATGGTGCTTTTACCTTGACCGTTCTGACCAATAAAACTTAGCTTCTGACCCCTTTCGATGTGCAATTCAATATCATTCAACACCTTCAATTCACCGTAATCCTTGCACACATGGTGTGTCTCAACAACCATTCTGCCGCTGGGTCGACAGGCTGTAAACCGAAGCCTCATAACCTCCTGCTCCGATTCTGGCTCATCGATCATATCCATTCGAGCAAGTTCTGACTGAAGTGACTTGGCAAAACTTGCTTTATTGGCTTTCGCTCTGAACTTGTCAATCAGTGCTTCCTTATGCTGAATCAATCTTTGCTGAGCATTGTATTCGTTTTGTTCAATTTCTTTGCGCTCCAACCGATACTGAACAAAATCCGAATAAGTACCTTTGAAATCGTAAATACGCCCGCGATCAACTTCAATAATCCTTCTTGCTACACGATCAACCAGCATAAGGTCGTGAGAAATCATCACTACGGTTCCTTCATAACCCGCAAGATATTTTTCAAGCCATTGAATGGAAAGGATGTCCAAATGGTTGTTGGGTTCATCCAACAAAAGAACGTCTGGTTTCTGAAGTAACAGCTTGGCCAGTTCTATCCTCATGCGCCATCCTCCGCTGAATTCATGGGTTCGCCGGTCAAGATCAACAGGCTGGAATCCAAGTCCAAGAAGTATTTTTTCCACTTCTCCTTCTATTTTGTCCGCATTGAGGTAATTGAGTCTTTCATGAACCTCATGCATGCGTTCCACGGCTTCGATCATCGCTTTTTCCGCCAGTTCTGGTGAAGACAACGTTTGTTCAAGCTCGTGCAACACGGTCTGAAGCTGGTGAATTTCTTCTATTGCGCGCATGACTTCTTCGCGCACGCTACGGCCTTCATCCGGAGGTAATTCCTGCCGGAGTGTCCCTACTGTAAGTTCTTTTGGCTTTTCAATAACACCCGTATCGGGACGGATCTCGCCTGTTAGAATTTTAAACAATGTGGATTTTCCTGAACCGTTTCGTCCGGTTATGGCAAGCTTTTCGCCCGCTGTTATGGTAAATGACACATCATCGAATAAAGATCGTTCTCCGTAATGCAGGGATAGGTTTTGTACTCTAATCAAAATAAAGTCTTAGTACGTGTTAATTATTGATATAATCTCCGTCAATCTGACTCAGTGCACTGTATGCTTCTCCTTTGGATTGCAGAATCACTTTCCATAAATTCTCCGGGTCGGTTTTAAAAAGATAGTTGGAATCCATCTCCTCAATGATCCATGACCCTTCCTTTATCTCATCGCTCAACTGATGAGGTGACCAACCACTATAACCCAAAAAGAAACGCACGTTCTCGGGTTTAATTAGGCCTTGCGCCATAAGAAATTTAAATGCCGTAAAATCACCTCCCCAATATACTCCGCGGCAGATTCCAAGGGAATCCTCAACCATATCACCAACATTATGCAAAAAATGAAGAATATTGTTGGCAACCGGACCACCATAATAAACATCGCCCTCAAAATCGCCAATATCATCAAGCAATTCTTCAATTTTGTAAGGGCTTTTTTTATTTAGAACAAACCCTACACTACCCAGATCGTCTTCGTGATCTACGATCAGTACCGCTGCGCGCTTGAAATTAGGATCAAGCATAAACGGCTCCGCAATCAGCATATCACCTTTGTCTATTTGCATCATATGATCAACAGCGTGTGAAGTTATTATATTGCAGAAACAGGTAAATTCCTGTCTATTCTCTTTAAGAAACCGGACAATACGGTACCATTACCCCCTACTTCCACAAACTCCGTCGCACCATCAGCAATCAAATTCTTCATAATCTGGGTCCATTTGACGGGAGAGGTTAACTGGGCCACCAGGTTAGCTTTAATTTCTAACGCTTCCCGGTGAGGGAGGGCATCGACATTCTGGTATATTGGAAAAAGCGGCTGATGAAAATTGATAGCTTCAATAGCATCTGCCAGCTCAACTCTAGCCGGTTCCATGAGCGGCGAATGAAAGGCTCCTCCAACCTGGAGGATGATTACTTTCTTAGCCCCGGCCGCAGCAAGCCTTTCTTCCGCGATTTTGATTCCTTCAAGGCTCCCTGAAATAACTAGTTGACCAGGACAATTATAATTTGCAGGTATGACGATTTCATCGGTTATTCCGGCACACACCTCTTCAATTTGTTCATCGGTCAGGCCGACAACCGCAGCCATGGTACCCGGATTCTGAACACAGGCCTTTTGCATCGCTGAAGCCCTTATGCGGACAAGTCTGAGACCATCCTCAAAACTTAATACCCCTGCCGCAACCAAGGCAGAAAATTCACCCAGCGAATGGCCGGCAACGGCAAAAGCATCAGCAGGCTTGTCCTGGACCCTCGCGCTGATAATACTGTGAATATAAACAGAAGGCTGTGTAATATCGGTCTGCTTGAGCTGCTCTTCTGTCCCTTCGAACATGATATCTGAAATCCGGAATCCCAGGATTTCATTGGCTAACTCAAAAAGCTCACGGGCTCTTGTATCATTCTCATAAAGTGTCCGACCCATGCCAACAAACTGGCTTGCCTGACCTGGAAATAAATACGCGACAGTAGACATCAGGATTGTTTATTTAATAAATTTAAAAATTCATTTCTTGTTTCAAAACTTTTGAAAACACCAGTAAATGCAGAGCTTGTGGTAAGGCTGTTTTGTTTTTGGACCCCCCGCATCATCATACACATATGTCTTGCTTCAATGACCACCGCCGCACCATGAGGCTTCAGCGTCTTGTCAAGGCATGACAAAATTTCTCCTGTGAGCCTTTCCTGCACCTGTAGCCGGCGGGCAAATACGTCTACTAATCGGGGAATCTTACTTAATCCCACAATATGACCGTTTGGAATATATGCAACATGAACCTTGCCAAAGAATGGTAACATGTGATGTTCACACAAGCTGTAGAGTTCTATATCTCGAACAATTACCATCTCGCTGAAATCTTCCCTGAACAAGGCTGAACGCAGAATTTGTTCAGGATCCTGATGGTATCCCCTGGTCAGAAATTCAATGGCTTTAGCGGCTCTGCCCGGTGTCTTGATAAGACCTTCCCTGCTGACATCCTCCCCAACAGTCTTCAGAATTCCCGAGAAATATCCTTCAAGTTCGGGATGATGTAGCACCTGTCTTTCTTCCATGGCTGAAAAATAGAAAGTAATAACCAAAAGACCAATAGAAAGTTTCGCCAAAGCAAATGATAACAGGTTCTAAGGTTACCAAATTATTCTTGGAGCCCTGAATAGTCGACAGTAAATAGTGTTTCATCTAATAAATAGCCACTCCGCTTTAGCTTGCTGTATTTTTACACTTTTACGAAATATCATGGACGGCAATAGATTCTCATTCAGCCCGGCAAATTCCGCACAGATCATGATCTGGATGATACTGTTCCTGATATTGGCCTATATTGGTCCCGAGCACTGGAAACTGACACATTTAATCGCCTGGGCGTTTCTGAATACACTATTTTACATTGTAGTGGCCAACCTAAATCTGTATCTGTATTTTCCCAAATTTCTCCAAAGCAATTCATTTATTCTGTTCATAAGTGCGCTAATCGGCACATGTTTGATTGCAAGTCCGCTTAAACTTTGGATCAATCAGTTTTTATGTCAGTCCGAATCAAGCCCTTGTGCAGAATGGATTACAGACCCTAAATTTCACTTTATCAGTCTATTAATTGTCGGCTCAGTCAGCTCGCTTATTAGGATACCCTTCGACTGGCTCAGGGTACAAAATGAAAAAAAAACATTACAGACGCGCACGATTGAATCAGAACTACAGTTTCTCAAGAATCAAATCAATCCCCATTTTTTATTTAATACCCTCAATAACTTGTATGCACTAACACTCAAAAAGTCTGAATACGCTCCTGATATGGTTCTTAAGCTCTCTGATATGCTTCGCTATATGTTGTACGAATGCAATGAGACTGTAGTACCACTTTCTAAAGAGATTCAGTACATTAGAAATTACCTGGATCTGGAGAAGCTGCGCCTGAGTCGTGAAGCTAACATCCAATTAAATATTGAAGGCGATTCAGAAGGCATAAAAGTGGCACCACTACTCTTTATCCCCTTTATTGAAAACAGCTTTAAACACGGCTTACGCAATCATCAGGGCGCAGCCTTTATTAATATTTACTTTGGAATTTCTAACGAACTTAATTTTCAGATCATCAATTCCAAATCAATGGACATGCCTGGTTTCGGAAGAAGCAAGCCCTCTGGTGGTATTGGACTGACCAATGTCCGCAAACGCCTTGAACTGATATACCCTGATATGCATAGGCTTAACATCAGTGATGAGCCGGATCAGTTTATTATCAATTTAACCCTTAAGATAAAATAAATAAATCTATGATTAAGACGATCATTGTCGATGATGAACCATTAGCACTGGATATTCTGGAATCCTATATATCACAACTGGATCAAATGCATCTGGTAGCCAGATGCACTAATGCAATGGAAGCCAACAGGATTCTTCAGAACGAACAAGTCGAATTGATGTTTCTCGATATTGAGATGCCATCACTTAAAGGAACTGACTTTCTGCGATCACTTGCTCAGCCTCCTGCTGTGATCTTCACAACTGCATATCCAGAGTTCGCTGTCCAGGGCTTCGAACTGAATGCACTGGATTATCTCCTTAAGCCAGTTTCATTCGAACGCTTTGTGCGCTCAGTCAATAAATACTCGAGCGCTCATCAAATAACAAAAATTCAGAGTGTAAATAATCAGGACTTTATCTTTGTAAAGGCGGACAAAAAATTTGTCAAATTGAATTTTGACGAAATCATTTACATAGAAGGCTTGAAGGATTATGTAATAATTCACACTCCCCAATCACGAATAATTACGCTCCAGACCATGAAATCACTGGATGAAAAACTACCAAAAGATATTTTCTTGAGAGCACACCGCTCCTTCATAGTCAACTTTGACCAGATTAGCGCTGTTCAGGGCAACAATATTGAGGTTATGATCAAGGGACAGGCAAGGGTAATTCCCATTGGGAATAATTATAAGGATGAAATTGAAACGATGATAGAAAAGAAAAAACTATAAAACAAATAGCTGAATATTTAGGCTACTATAAAACGAACATATTCGCCTCCAAGAGAAAAACTAAATGCCTGAATCTATCCCATCTAAAGCTAATGATGTAGATCCAGCTCCTATAAAACCTTCTTTAATCCTTTGCCCCTTAAGATTTTCAGTCTTGTATTCCTCCTGTCTTCTTATCATAAGAATGTTATGAGCAGGGACGGGATATACAAAAAAGCGAGGATTTGTAATATCCTAATTAAGAACAATAGGCAGTACAGTTATAAAACATGCTCGCCCCAATCTATTTGATCCGTATGCATTTATCACCTAAAGTGAAACTTGATACTCACCTACAACAGGATATCGAATTCCCACAGGATTCCTTTCATAAGATATTCTTGTGTCTGCGCCTTCAAATATCCATTTAAAGGAATCTGCTTGGTAAGAAGACATTTCTAAAAAAGTCTAAAGATTCACTGAAGTTAATGATGCTGCGACTTACTGTAAAATCTGCAACTGGTGACCTTCGCACAGCTGACTTAAATGCACTAATTTTGTTGCCAGCTTGTGTGATGATCATTACGCCTTCTCGGGACAATGACGGATTACAATAGACATTTCCGGAAGCGGCCAAAGCTTCTTTTTGATTTAAATTATAATCCAGTATTAAGAAATTTCCCTTTCCGTCATTGACATAGACTAGAGAGTCTGAGCTAATGGTAAGTGAAGACTGTGACAATGGCATTGATGGGCCAAGTGCCAAAATATCTCCGGTGTGCTGATCCAGTTGGACCAAATGATCAATATCAAATAAAAAAAATATTGCCGTTTGGACCAATTGCCATATTACCATTTAAAGCGGCGCCAGTCGTTTGAACTGGTTGATATACCCAGGCTTTATCAAATGAAGAACCATTGTCACGATAAGCGTTAAATGCTCCGTTGTCCCTCCAGAAATAAATCATTCCGTCCTCACCTAGCACTATTGGATTTTCCTGATCCGGATCACCTGGTAATGGTAATGAGGAATAAACTGTCCGGCCTGATTGAATGACGATTGCTGTCAGAACAACTGGGACAGTAATGCCCCCGGAAATCCGGTAAACTTTAACATCGCTGACTGCGAGCGATGGATTGGGAGTAACGGCAATTATGGTCTTATTGCTCCAAATCAATTTGCCGGAAAGATGGTCTAGCCTAATTGTAAATCTAGTTTCTTCTGATTTACGTGCAAGAATAGGATCAACGTTACAAGCGAACACAATGCCTGGCCATGCACCGAAAGTGGTTGTTTTGACCTCTGGTTTCCACAGAACATTTCCATATTCAATCCTCAGCGCATAAATACTGCCGTCAGAATAATCACATGCATATAACGCATCTTGTGTAAATCTAACGCAATAAAGAATAGAACTTACTGAAATAAATGGTGAATTCTAAAGTAATGAGCCATCTTTTAGATTTCGACATTCAATAGAACCCTTATAAGGACTAAAAGTAATCCCAGAAGTAACAAATCGGTTACCTTGACTATAAACTGCATTGCCCAGTGTGGAAATACCTGCATTGTGAATAACCCAGTCTGGAGAATTAAAATCTTTTATACCTGACATTCTGGAATACCCATTCCTGGAATTGCCCCTGCCAAAAATATTTCAGTTTTGAGCTGATATTTTCAGTCTAGCCAAAAGTAATACAACAATCCAAATTTTATTTTCTTTCATCATTTTGTAATATAATGATTTAAAAGAAAGACATAAAATAAAACCTCTTTTAAATGAAAAAGAAGTGTCCCGTCTCCGGGACACTTCCTATGATTAAACCGATTGATAATAATTCACACCATCTTCAACAAGGCTTTCAGATCAAGATAAAGTTATCTTGCCAGAACCATCTTACGTGTGGCCAAGTATGAAGGAGTCTCCAGGGTATAGTAATATACTCCGGTCAGTCCATTTAATTCCTCTTGTCCAAATGTTACGTGATTAAGCCCAGCCAATGCCTTCACATTTTTTACAACAATGGTTCTTCCTGACACATCCTGAATTTTCAGTGATACGTCTGCAGGTTGAATAGAACGGAACGTAATAGTTGTTGATTCATTGAATGGGTTCGGTGTATTCTGAAACAATTCAAATGAATTAAGGGTAGCACCTGAATTTCTTACGCGAAGTTCTATTTCCAGTTCCTCCAACTTATCATTATAAGCTTCAGTCTGCATATTTTCGCTGGAGGTACTTAGCATTTTTGAAGGATTAACACTACCGTAACGAGGCTTTATTACAAGATAGAACAATGGTTCTATGCTTGCAGACATAGGCTTATCACTATTCCAACTCATTCTTACGATGCCATTGTCAGCATCAGCGAGATTAAAGTTACTTTGCCTTATATCCATAATACCAGGCAACATGTCGACAATTTCAATCTTACGCTCATCATACTTCCAGGCTAATTGAAATCCGAATATGTCGCCATCCCAACGTCCGTATACAGGCACATTAATTCGATCTGCAGTTGATAAATCCTGGTTATCCAGCTCAAGGTATATTCTTCCTGCGGTACGGGAAGTCACTTTTGTCAATAAGTTGGTCTTGGCTGACTGATTGATATCACCGATCTTAATTCCGTAGAAATTATTGTCATATGAATTTCCTTTCAAATTATGAACGGCAATGTCTTCCTTCCAGCCACCGGACCAAGGATTGGTGACGTCTTCAAATTGAGCAGGCATCGCAATAAACCTCCAGGATTTTTGCGTACCGCCCATAGTAGTTTTAATACCTAAAATCAGCTTCCTGAGTTCTGCGATATCTGCAGAGGTAATGGATTTAGAGTTGTTAAGATCTGCAGCAATATACTTGTTAGGATTATCGAATATTTCCTTACCGAGTATATGCTTTTGAATCAGAACAATGTCCGCTGTCGTCAGACCATTGAGCGCATCATCATTTTTAACAGGATGAATATTGTAGTCAAGATTCTCAGCCAGATCGTTGAAAGTATAGGCACCTTCATCAAGTGTTGACATCTGAGCGACTACATTCTGTGACTGTAAAAGCTCAATTGTTGCATTTTTTAACAATTCGGTATTATTTGCCTTCACCAGACCTGCAATCGTTCCACCAACCTTATTTGGACAAGCATTTCCAGCATTGTCCTGAAGCGTAAGTGTAACTTGACAGAAATCCTGATTTCCGGTACTATCAGTGACATAAACCTTAACCAGCGTATCCCTGGAAATTCCATTGGGAATATCTGAGCATCTGTATGTACGGGAAGTGTCATTGACATTTTCAGAAAATGAATAACGAAGTTTATTTTTTGGTGTACAATTGTCTTCACTTTTTTCATTGAAATCTGAAGCCTTTACTGTTACTGAACCATTCGTTGCCATCACAACAGTTATAAGTCCTGCCCTGCAGAAAGGCGTTGGTGCCTTACCGTCTTTGACAGAAAACAATTGATCACAAGTGCTTGAATTGCCGCAGGCGTCCGTTACTGTCCAGCGTATACGGTGATTTCCTGAACGATAGTTGCCGGAGGCATTTCTCGTTGCACCATTTATTTCCACAACACCGTTGTTATCCAAATCAATGGCGAATGTCCAGGTAAGCTGCAGACTATCGGTACAATCATCAGTAGCATAACCCGCCAGATCAACGAAGCCAGAACAATCTGATGCAATAGAGCTAATCACTTTGGATGCACAGGTTGAAGCATGAAGCGAAGGCTTTCCGCTATTCGTGACTTTAATCGTCTGATCCTTCGTAAAAACACCTGCAGAATTCGGATTATTGACATCATACGTACACCAGTCAATTACTTTCCAGTGCCTGATAATTTTAATGCATGAATTATCAATATTATAGAATTTTTCATCATCATAGCCAGAAATAATTGATGCACAAGGTTTTGAAGGCCAGGTTGGCTTACCGGTCCGTGAAGGATCTGCATCAGCCAATACACAACCATTTACCGTAGTGTTGGCAGGAAAACTAATTTGAGCCAGCGTTAAAGGATTATTATCAATAATGCTAATCCGCTGATCGCATAATGCAAACCTGCCACCTGCATCCTCCGCTCTCCAATGACGTATGATTGTTCCGATAGAACATTTGAAATTCAATGAATCGTCTTTATAACTAACCTTTGGTGCTCCGCAATTATCCGTTGCAGTTGCATTACCAGTAACATTTAGATTGTAAATATCAGCTGTACAATTAACTGTTATATCTTTTGGACAGTTAATGGTTGGAGCTATTTTATCCTGAACGGTTACTAGAACCATGCAATCATTATAGTTGCCTCTCTTGTCTTTTACTCTCAAAACTACCTGGATTGGATTATTAGCCACATCTTCGCAACAGAAGGACACCGAAGGACCAAAGCTTGTATTGCCGGCAACTCCGCAATTATCTGTCATTCTTCTAACGAGCAATGAATCAACGGTGCAGTTATCAAAACTTCCCTGATCCAATGAAGTAGCGAACACTTTAGCGGTTCCGCCATCACCTAAAGTAACCACCGTCGTCTCATCACAAACAGCCACGGGCTTCAGGTTATCTTCAATAATTACTTCCACTGTACAGTTGGTTGAGTTGCCGCAAGCATCAATTACGGTATAACGAACCCAGGATGTATCCTGCAGAAGACCAGGTATGCTTACCCTACCATCTGGCAGATAATTTATACCGGTTGTTCTAAAGTCCCCTTCTTCAGGGTTGCCGTTAGGAGTTGCTTTTTTGTATGAAACTTCTAACTTGTATGTTGAACAATCAGCAATGAATTCAGGTCCTGAAACAATCGCTGTGCCAGTACATGAATAATAATCAGTTGGAAAAACCATATAATTGCCACGACAGGAAATCACTGGCTTTTTGTTATCAGCGACCTTGATTAATTGGTTGCATTCAATTATTCTTCCGGTACACCAATCAAAGATTTTCCAGTTACGGAATACTTTAAATGAATTTCCACAAACCGGAATTTTGAGATCTTTATACGTCACAGCAAAATGATCGCAATTCACACCGGTTGGAAATCCGGTACCCTTCCAAATAAGTTGACCTTTTTCATTTACATAATCGTATGGAGAAGGATTTCCATCAGGCAAGGCGTTCCAACCCGCCGGATATGGACCGGTTGGATATTTTAGACTATCGCACTCCAGGAAAGGCCTTGCCAAACCATCATAACTCGGCGGACAGACTACGTTATCCAGGATACCCTGGTTTATGTAAAAAACTTCAGAACAACTGGTCGAGTTGCCTTTGCAATCCTTAGCAGTCCAGTATCTATTATACTGGGCATAAGGCACTACATTGCATCCATTTTTAGTGTACACATCATAATAGCACAATTCCACATCACAACATAAATCAAAGTTCTTTACAGTGTAGCAACCTTCTTTTCCTGCAACCGCAGTCCATGTTGCTCCTGGCGGCAATGGAAATCCCACCGTTTCAGGTCTAACATCCGCAGTACAGCTGAGTCTGGGTGTATCGACCCTGCATACCAAATTCGGAATATATTTATCTTCAATCAGGACATAACCCCAACAGGTAATATTACTGCAGAGATGCGTAACCTGTACCTTAAGTTTCTTTCCAAGGTATGATCCGTTAATGGCACCACCTGGAATCACGTGATTGGTTTCATCATATACAACAACCGTATATGAATCTTCCGGATAATTTGATCCTTCAAGAACTATACCTGCAGTTATCACAGCACGGCAATTACCATCAAGTGATAAATGTATAAGATCATCGCATGCCAAGGAGGCATTTCCCTCCACTGTCACAGTTCTGGTCAATATTGTACCTCCATTGACAGCAGTAATAGTATATATCCCACTGGTATTCCCCCAGTCAATGAATACAGAGGTCGAAGTTGTTGCTGTGATCTGACCTCCACCGGAAAGGCTGAAGATCCATGGCCCACCCGCATTGACATCATAAATAGTGCCGGTTGAACCAATGCAAACACTGGTATCGGAAGCATTTCTGGCTGTGAATGTTTGTGAATTAGCAGACACATTACATAAAAATGTAATCAAAAGTATACAAAGCATCCATTTGCTCAATTGTATGGCAGCTAGTTCTGCACGATTCAGAGTAATCATTGTTGTATAATTTGCTTTTCTCATTTTCTAAAATTTTATCGGTTTAAAATCATTTGATAATTTGTGGCTTATATCCGGGATTATTGAGTCAATAATCCCGGCAAAGCCTTAATTACCCAAGAACCGTTTATCTTATTATCACCATTTTTCGTGTAGCAATGAATCCATCCGCATCCAACTGGTAGTACAGAACACCTCCTGTTTCAGTTTGTAGTTCGACATCTACCGTATTCAGTCCTTTGTGAGCGAGCACTGGTGTCCAATACACTTGCTTTCCTGACAAGTCAAAAATTCTTACATCCACCTTTTGATCCGCAGGCACTTTAAAGTATACGGTTGTTTTTCCAGTAAACGGATTCGGAACATTCTG
This sequence comes from Saprospiraceae bacterium, assembly GCA_019694255.1. Classification (GTDB taxonomy): domain Bacteria; phylum Bacteroidota; class Bacteroidia; order Chitinophagales; family Saprospiraceae; genus Vicinibacter. Next base: position 17,642 of record JAIBCI010000085.1, on the reverse strand, counting down.
AAATAGTTCGTAATCCGGATTGATTGCATTTTCGCTGTTTCTAAATAGCAACCTAAGCGACCTGTTTTCTGCAGTGGTATACAATTCATTTTGAATCGTATGACTATCCAAAGCAAGCGTCTGACCATTGATTTGACCTCCGGAGACTCCTTTTAATTTGAACTTCAGAATTGTAGATCCGGCGCTATAAGATCTTTTATTATTATCATTCCAGGAAAGTCTTAACACTTTGCCGCCTTCCGAAATACTATAATTATTCTCATCAATACTGAGTAAATCACTGAACACTCCTTCAAATCGCGCTACATCAGCTGCGAGACGCAATTCGAACTGCATTCCCTCAATCTCGGAGTTCTCAGTTAGTTTAAATTCAATATTAATCTCTTCACCAGGCTCTATGTCTGAATTAAAAGATTCAAGACCAGTAATTTTTTGAGATCTTGATACAGTTGATTGAACATGGTTAGTACTTGCTTCTCCTGTAACATCGCCAGTCTTGACAATAACAAAGTTGTTATCATTAATCGCATTGGTCAGAGCATTGATATTGATTACACTAGGGTAGCTAAAAGCATTTTCCAGTGTAATAGGATACTTGGCATCAACAAAATTCCAGGAAGGATTATTGTTTGGAAATTCTGTTGTTAACCCAAGAATTAACTTCCGAATATCCGAAATATCCCTGGATGTAATACTACCAGACTTATTAACATCCGCAGCAATGAGATAGTATGGATTGGTAATAAATTCTTTGCCAAGTATATGCTTCTGGATAGCAACAATGTCTCTGGTCGTGACGCCATTGAGCATATCCGTGTTTAATTGAGGTTTTACCATATATGATTCATTCTTAGCGATATCAACGAAGGCATATTGACCCGCCTGATCCGTTACTTTTTCCTGCATTGAATTGGAATTTATAGTATAAAACTGAACAGGCACGTTGCCAGCCAATACAGTTTTATTGACTCCACTGATTAGCCCCGCAACACTCGACGTATTACCAAATTTATCAGGACATACATTCTGATTATCCTGAACGATCAGTGTTGTATGACAGACATCTTGATTTCCTCTAAGATCAGTTACATATATGTCGACTATAAATGTGTCTGCACGCCCGTTATCCAAATCAGTACAATGAATTGTTTTGAAACTATCAGCTACATTTGAAGTAAAACTATATTTGAGCTTAGCGGCTTCTGTACAGTTATCAAAACTTCCAACATTAAAGTCCTTAGCCCAAATTGTAACTTCTCTTGAAGAAGGCATAATAACAGTTACAATTCCCGCATTACAATATGGGGTTGGCGCCTTGCAATCGACTACGGTGATAATGTAGCTGCACGTCGTAGAATTACCGCACTGATCACTTACAGTCCATGTAATCTTGTGCTTTCCTTCAATAAGAGTAGTGGACAAAGTTCTGCTGTTTCCGGTCTGATCAACGGATCCATCATTAAGTTTATCAATTGAATAACTCCACAATAACTCATCCTGATTGGTACAGTCGTCGGTAGCTGAGGCTGTCAGAACAGCAGTTACAGAGCAATTATCCGTAATACACAGCTCACGATTTGCACAACTGCTTGTTATAGTAGGCTTTTCGTTATTGACAATTTTAATTACCTGTGTATGATACCAAACCCCTCTTCCAGAATTAGGATTATTGACATCATAAGTACACCAGTCTATGACTGTCCATTTTCGCAAAATTTTATAACATACCCCTTCAACATAATTGAATACTAAATCTTCATGATTTGTAACTATCTGATTGCATTTGTCCTGGTTCCGATAAGTTGGTTTACCAGTTACATCTACACCTGTTGCATTTTTACAACCGACCAGATTAATGTCCGCTGGCCATGTAATATCGTTACCTGTAAAAGGATTAATATCTCTAACAATTACTTTTTGAAAACACGAATCTTTACGTCCTCCTGCATCAGTTGCAATAAACCATCTGTTTATATCGCCGGTATTACAAGCGGTTAAGAAGTTTTCTACTCTGTTTGTGAGATTTACTGAACAATTATCTGTTGCCGTCGCAGTGCCGAATACAGCAAGATTGGAGATATCGGTCTCACAATTTACAACAGTATCTCTAGGACAACTGATTCTTGGTGGAAGTTTGTCTTGTACCATAACATCAACCATACATTCAGCTGTGTTGCCGGCTTTATCAGTCACTCGCAATATAATGCGTATAGGACTGGATGCAATATCAGCGCAACAGAATGTCAGTGTATTAGTATAAGCATTGGTAGAACCACATGGACCTGGATTCATACGTCGAGCCAGGAAGGACCCCATTTCGCAGTTATCAAGGCTGTGATCATCAAATACTGTTGCGGGAATAGTGGCCTGCCCGTTTTCAGTTAAGGAGACGACCGTACGTTGCTGGCAAATTGCAACAGGCGGAGTCAAATCCTTGACTTCTATATCAAATGTGCACTCTGTACAGTTACCGCAACCATCACATATTTTATAATAAATCCAGTTACAACCGAATGGCATATTATCAACCCGATATTGTCCATTTGCAAGTTTTGTAATATTCTGGGTTGTGCCAGGCTGACTTGGGTCAGGCGTACAATTTGTTGGGCTCGTAGCAGGACGGTGCTTAACTTCATAAGTCCATCCGGAGCATTCTTCAATCACATAAGGTATTTTGCTATCTATGACTGTACCAGGCTTCAAATCAAGCGGAACAGGCAGAAGGTATGAACCTGTACAAGTGCTTGGATTGGTATTAATAGTTATAGTACTAGGACATATAACTAACGGCTTAACATCATCAACCACTTTAATTAATTGCACATAGGTTACTCTGTTATTTGGTCTACACCAATCAATTATCAACCATTTTCTCAACAACTTAAATGTTCCCGGACACACCCTCAGTGTATCATCTGAAAAATCAAATTGAATATTACCACACAACAATCCCTGAGGTCGACCTGTACCTGTTGCCGTAGTATCTGGGTTTCCATTGGCAAACTTTGTCCAGTTTCCGTTACATTTCAGCGCTGGAAGATTTCCTGGCTGACCATCATAATGTGGTGGCAATGTAATATCTGCCAGTGTTCCTCTGGCTATGTCTATCGTATCGGTACAACATGCAGTAAATCCTCCCTCATCAGTTGCACACCATTTACGGTACACGGTACTGGCAAGTGTATCAGCACATGAATAACTTACGACACTATCATGGTATGTAAGTCTAACAGTTCCACAAGCATCAATTCCTGTTACGATATAAGGGTACACAGTCTGGTTGACCAATGCAGCATTCACAGGAAATCCAAAAGAGGACGGATTAAGATTTACATTGCATCTGAATGTATCCCTTAACTTACAATTTAGAGCCGGAGGAATTTTATCTTCAACAAGAAGATAGCCCCAACAGGAATTTCCGCAGACAATATTCTTTACGCTGACCGTGAGCTTCTTACCAACGTAGGATTTATTTAATGGCATTGAGACGTTTGCTCCATTATAAGTAAGACTTACAGAGAAAAATCCCAAATTAATACAACTTCCATAGTCTCCTTCAAGTACCATGTCAGCCAAAATATAAGCTTCACACATGCTGTTGACGGATACATGCACTGTATTGTTACAAGCTAGCTGACAGTTACTCCAGCAATTAGGAATAGTAACAATGTTTGAAGAAGCGGAAGCACCTCCAAGGGGAACAGCGTAAGAAACAATCGCCTGGTTGTTAAGATTAACCGGCGCTCCACTGGCTCGTGGATTGAGCTCAATAGTGACCCGATAAACAATGCTGTCATCAGAAAAAAGGAATCCGTCATTGTTGGTCATGTTATTATTCGTTGTACCGTTAAATGCCGGATCAATGGTTGTTGCAACCGATAATCCTGTTGCCGATGCAGTCGGCGCATTAACGATTCGTACAAATGTGGTACCTAAATTACCTGCAGCACCAAATTGGTCTGTCAGGCCAATTCCTGTTACCAATGGGCAACTACTGGCAACTGGGTTAATGACTGTAATCCTGTAGGTGACGTCAATGTTTCCAGCAATTCCGCTGGAAGCTACCGCCACACCCAGAAGTTCTTTCTTTACTGTAAGACACTGCGCCTGTAGCGAAGTTACACCCACCGTAAGAAAAAACAGGACTACACTCAACATCCAGCCCATATTAGAATAATGGAACTGATTGTTTTTTGTAACTTGTTTTGGGTAAGTTAAATTATTCATCGTATAAAATGTTTAATGTTTAAGTTTATGATGTATTTTAAAAATTGACAATTTCTGAGATCCCCAAACGGCCCTGGAACACTTGGGCTCCGGGTAATTTAAAGGGGGTACAAAAAATGGGTATCTGGTTGTTCTGGCCACAGATGAAGTTACTTGCTGCAACTATGGCCAGAACTTGTCAATTTTTATTCAATCATGATCATCTTTCTTGTCGCTCTGTGCGTTGATGTTTCTAACTTATAAAATAAGATTCCCGAATTCGCCACATCACGTTTCTCAATTTGCACGATATTGTACCCTGCCTTGAAGTTACGCGTGATTTCTTTAAGTAATTTGCCATTGACATCATATACCTTCAAGCTTGCATTTTCATCTTTTGGAAGCATGAAAGAAATATTGGTATAAGTACTGAATGGATTCGGTTGATTCTGATATAAATAGAATCCATTATTGCTTTTTTCTTCTGCATTTCTGAACCTGATTTCCAGTGATACATTTTGATCACCTTGCAAATAAGCTTCACTTCTAAAAAGATCGTGGCTAATTGCAAGGCTTTGACTAAGCTTGCTTCTTTTTACAGAAGTAAATACAAGGTTAAATACTGACTTGCCTTCATCAACAGAAGTATTCTCCTTATTCCAGCTGATTCTGATTTTGCCATTTTCTGTAAGTGAAAGATTGATATTCTGTTCTTCGATCTGGCATACACTATTTTGTACCGATTCAAAGTGAAGTTGATCCTGATCGAATTCAAATTGCATCTGCAACCCCTCAAGACTAACAGTACGATCAAATTGTACCGGAACAATGATTGTTTCATTCGGATCAAATTCCACATCCAGCATTTCGACTACTAGACCATTGCTCGTACGCCCAGCGACATTCTGCAAATTATTACTTCTTGCATCTCCTGTAACGTCTCCAAGCTTTACCGCAACAAGATTATTATTCATTAGGTCATGGCTTAGACTTTGTATATTAACAGTTTCTTCTAATGGCCAAGGGCTTTGAGGATCTTTAAAACTCTGAGATGAATTAATGAATCTCCAGCTCTTTTTCACTGGAAATTCCGCATTCACGCCTAGAATAACCTTTCGTATATCAGCGATATCGCGACTTGTTAAGCTTCTGCTGTCATTGACATCCGCTGCCACAATTTTCAATGGATCTGAAATGACCTTGGTTCCGAGAATATGTTTCTGGATCGCAACAATATCTTGAGTGGTAACACCATTTAAGACATCATCATTCTTTTCAGCTTTTATAATGTAGTTTTCTGCCAGCGGTATTTCAGGAAATGCGAACTTTCCGTCTGCCTGTGTAAGATGATATTTTGGCAATGAAGGCATACTTCCATTGATAGAAACCATCGCTTCCTGTAAAGCACTGTTAAGACCGGTATTAATCGATCCGGCTACCAAAGCAGTTGAAGTTGTGCCGCCGCCACCGAGATTATCAGGGCAAGCATTACCCAGTCCATCCTGGATAATAATCTTGGTATCACAATAATCCTGATTACCGGCTTCATCCGTGACATAGATTCTCACTTCGAATGTCTGTGATACACCATTCGGGATCTGAGAGCAGGTATATACCGCGGAAGCGTTATTTACATTTGGACTAAATGAATATCTTAGATTATTCTTATCTGTACAGTTGTCAGAACTATTGAGATTTAGATCTGATGCCCAAACGGTAACTTGTCCTGATGAAGGCATAATGACCGTAATCACACCAGAGCGACAATAAGGCGTAGGTGCTTTCCTGTCAACGCCTGTAAATGTGTATGTACAGCTGCTAGAATTACCACAACGATCTTCTACTGTCCAGGTAATCCTATGTGTACCACGAGGAAAAGTACCGCTGGCATTATTGGAAGAACCAGTAATATCTGCTACGCTGCCGTTATTAAGGTAAATTTTATAGGTCCAGATAAGATCGCTTTCAGGCGTACAGTCGTCAGTTGCAGAAGCAATAAGTTCTGCAAAACCTGTACAATTGTCACCTAGTACATTAAACGTTCTGGCATCGCAAGAACTGGTAATAGTAGGTGCCTTCTTGTTTGCAACTTTAATAACCTGTACTCTGGTCCAAATGCCGTTAGGATTGCAATCATCAATAACTGTCCATTTTCGGAGAATCTTATAACAGGCATTTTCAACCTGGTTGAAGACCTGATCATCGTATCCTGCGATCAGTCTTGTACAACTCAGATTACTAGGCCAGGTTGGTCTTCCCGTATTGGAAGGATCTGTAGAATTAAGACATCCATTAAATATAGTGTCTCTTGGAAAAACAATAGTACTTCCGTTATATGGATTAAAGTTTCTAACATTAATCGTCTGTACACAACTGATCGCTGGATTGAAGTTATCCCTGAATGTAAATATTCTGGTTATTGTTCCTACGCCACAATTGTTAAGAGAGATTGTACTATCATACGTTGTTGTTAGATTACAGTCTTCAATAACAAGACCATCCAATCCCCAGTTTCTGGATTGGTTACCCGGCGCACCAGGATCATTGATAATAATTGGTTTTCTTTCTGATTCAATTGTACGGTAAACCCCAAATGCATTAAGATTTCCATAGTTGAATCCGCAGCTAATATCGATGACGGATGGAAGACAGGTGACTACCGGTGGTTTTTTATCCTGCACAGTTACCTGAACCATGCATTCATTGGTATTACCGGCTTTGTCTACAACCTGAAGTATTACTATAACAGGGTTGTTTTTAATATCAGCACAGCAAAAGTCAATATGATCAGAGTATGCTGTATCCGTTATCGAACCACATGTACCAGGATTCATCCTTCTCACCCTGAAGTAATCCAGGGCGCAATTATCATAGGATCCATCATCAAAAGAAATTGAATTGACCCTGGCTGTTCCGGCGTCAGTAAGCGCAACCACAGTTTCAAAATGACATACAGGAATTGGTTTTGTGGTCTCCTGTACCCTCACTTCAGTTGCACACTCTGTAGTATTACCACAATTATCCGTTCCTCTGAACAATACCCATGAAAGTCCAACTGGAAGATCATTGATCGTGTATGTATTATTTTTGTTATTCACAACACCGTCCTTTACTGCATCCAGAGAGGTAGGTGGAATTGATGGATCTGCAACACCACGCTTAACGAGAACTTCAAAATTCACATTGGGCGAACATTCCTGAATAATTGTTGGCAGTCCAATGGTTGCACTTCCTGTACAAGTATTCGTCGCAGTATTGACAAATTGAATTGGCTTGCATGTTAGAATTGGACCACGATTGTCTAATATTTTGATCAACTGCGTGCATTCAGTATCTCTGCCGGTACACCAATCAACAATTAACCATTCGCGTAGAATCTTATATGTTCCTGAACATACATTCAGCTTGATATCATTGTAAGTATAATTTATATTCCTGCAATTAATTCCGGAAGGATATCCGGTATAACTTGGGTGTGGATTGCCATTGTTATCTCTAGGAAATCCGGCAGAACATTCAATAGGATCTCTGTCCAGTCCATCATAATTAGGAGGACATACTATCGAATCAATGCTTCCTGCACGAACCAATATGGTATCGCTGCAATACACTGTATTTCCATATCCATCTGTAGCGGTCCAGTCTCTGAAGATTGTATCTATGTACTGTACTGCAGGTGGACATATGACCGATACAGTTCTGTCTTTATATGATAATGTTGTTTTGCTGCAATTATCATAAAGACTTGATGTACTTGAGAAGGTATTTGGTTGACCTGATACCGGAATCGGATCTGGCGCTCCGGTTTGTTTAGGAAAATTAATTCCTGGAGAACCGGGTGTAATAGGATCACCACATCTTACAACATAGCTTCTACAAAATATAGTTGGTTTGAGCTTATCTTCAACTCTAAGCAAACCCCAACATGAGTTGCCAGAGCAACGATGAACTGCTGATACTTCAAGAACCTGCCCGATATGACTGGAATTGACATTGGGGCTGCCGGGTATGGTGACTTTTGTAATCCGGTCGCGCACTACAATATCATAATCCAGAGGATTATATCCTGCTCCCTCCAGAACCATGTCTGCTGTAACAATACCTCTGCAATTCTCATCAAGAGAAACATTGACAGTATCGTTGCAGTTGACCTGCGGAGCGAATGGATCGCCAACCCGAACACGTATTGTATCGGGAGTGCAACTTCCTCCATTGATGGGAATTTCGTTCATTACAATGACGACATTTCCCACTGTATTCCAGGTAATGGTAACATTCGGCAATGCAGAAGTATTTAGTACTGCAGTGCCGCTGATCACACTAAAGGAATACGTGTTGCCGGCATTGTAATTGTTAAGAAAATAGGTAGCCGCAGAGGTCGTTCTACAGACTGCTGCAGGTACATTGATCAAGGTGGCACAAGTTTGCGCCTGGATCTTCAATCCGCCAAGTGTCATAAGCAGGATAGCCCAACTTATTCCCCTCAGATATGGAATGAAGCCCCTCTTTTTAAGTATCGGTTTCTTCATTTCTAAAAAATTATTTTAAAATTCTAAATCCAAAAACAGTTGAGGTCGCAACAGCTTGCAACACTCACGGGGGATATCAGGGGGATATAGATCTATCGAATGCTGATTATGCTATGCACGCACAGCCATCCTTTACATCACTGATTAGGTGACAAGTACTATTCCAAAAAGGAGTGATCAATTACTAGTTATTACGATTCATACTAATATGAATTCATATTTTTATTAAATAAGCATATAACACTCATTTACAAACACTTATGAATTATAAAATCAATGTATCAGTATAATAATTCTTTATAAATTGATCAATTAGTAAGGTCCAGTTATAATTGGAGTGAAGGGTACAAAAAGTGATACTTACTCAAAGTAGCATTTTCAGTAATAGCCACAGGGATCTGTTGAATGATTAAGGTGCTTCAAATAAAGTGCTATCTTTTGGGATTGTAAATACAATTTCTAGAAAAGGAATTATTTAAATCTATGATTTTAAAAAGCAATTATTTTGAACAGGGAAGGCTTTTTAATATGTACATCAATCTACCAACGAACGTAATGAATAATTCACATTAAGGATGTAATATATTATTCTAGTGCGGTATTGATACAATGATCATACTATAGCCTAATTCAAAAGCACAAAGAAATCCAAAGAAGTAAGAAGATTTTTAGACCAATCAGAGGCAAATACATTTTCTTTTGTGCTTTCTGAGTGGCTTATACAAAATGAATACTTAACTGATCAAAGCTGACTTTAGCGGATGTGGGGCCTAATGACGGAACCGCGCTACAAATGGATAATGCCTAATACTTATCCAGCTTTATATGGATTTAATCCTTGTCTTATGCAATGTTGTAACCACATCTTACATTTGGAAATTTACAAATGGTCTGCACTAAATTCTTTACAAAGTAAAATTTCATTTTATAAGGCTAACCTGACGATGCCCTAGAAGGAATTCCATCAAATAAGCAATAAGTGTGATAGGCTCATAATGTATCAGACCACACCTGTTCTTGCATTTTAATCACTAAAACCCTAATATTTCCACGCCAAAGTAGATCAATTTTCAGCCAATGGCGCCATATGGTCCGCAATTTACAATGCCTTCACCTCACTAACCAGCTTGGTTAGGGTATCTTTCGCATCACCAAACAGCATATGTGCCTTCGGATTATAGAAAAGCTCATTATCAATTCCGGCATACCCTGCCTTCATTGAACGCTTCATAATGATAATATTAGCGGCATTTTCTACGTCAAGGATTGGCATGCCATAGATTGGAGAGGCTGGATCGGTCTTGGCTGCAGGATTGACAACATCGTTGGCTCCAACGACTAAAACCACATCCGTACTAGCAAATTCCGGATTGATATCTTCCATCTCTACAAGCTTATTGTAACTCACGTTGGATTCCGCAAGAAGTACATTCATGTGACCTGGCATTCTTCCCGCTACTGGATGAATGGCATATTTCACATCAACACCTCCATCCTCCAGATTAGTCTCCAGTTCATGACAAGCATGTTGCGCCTGAGCTACCGCAAGTCCGTAGCCAGGGACAATGACGACTTTCTTGGCATATTTGAGCAGTATTGCAGCATCTGAAGCTCCAAGTTCTCTTACTATACCCCCACCAGACTTGGCAGCACCTCCGGATGAAGTACCTCCTCCTCCAAAATTTCCCACCAGAACGTTGAGCAGTGATCTGTTCATCGCCTGGCACATTGTAACTGTAAGAATGGTTCCGGCAGAACCGACCAGAATACCCCCAATAAGCATAACATAATTATCATAAAGGAATCCTCCACAAGCCGCGGCAACACCGGTAAATGAGTTAAGGAGTGAAATCACCACCGGCATATCCGCACCACCAATAGGAAAAACGAAAATCAGACCATACAATACGGACAAGCCGAGTATCGAATAAAACAATGATAACCCACTGATTTGTCCTGCAATCATCAAACCACTCATCACCAGTACTGCACCCAATAACCCTAGGTTGAATACCTGTTGTAAGGGTAGATTATAGTCACCAATTTTTCCTTCCAGTTTGCCATAGGCAATAATTGAGCCTGAAAAGCTGATAGAACCAATGACAAGTCCAGCAAGAATAATCAGAAGGTGCTGACCGTGAACCTCCATTCCTGATTGCTCAAGATGGCTGAATTCAATAATTGAAATCAAAGCAGCACAGGCTCCACCCATTCCGTTAAAGAATGACACCATTTGAGGCATCGCCGTCATCTGTACACTTTTTGCCATGTACACACCAATACCGGTACCAATTATCAGCGCGGCAAAAATCCAAATGAGATTCCCAAGATGTTCGCCGTTGCTTCCTTTATATAAAAAAATAGTCCCAAAAATAGCCAGACCCATTCCAACTGCCGCAATGAGGTTGCCTTTGCGCGCCGTATCCGGTTTGCTTAGCATCTTAAGTCCGATCATAAAGGTTACTGAAGCAACCAGGTATATGAATTGTAAAATATGTTCCTGCATCATTTCTTTTTCTTAAACATTTCAAGCATGCGGTCAGTGACAACAAATCCTCCAACTACGTTAAGCGTTCCAAGAATTACTGCGATAAAGCCCAATATCAGGCTGAGTGTTCCTTCCGCCTGGCCCATTACGATAATCGCCCCGATGATGACCACGCCATGTATGGCATTGGCGCCGGACATTAAGGGTGTATGAAGAACGGAGGGTACGTGTGATATCAACTCGATCCCGACAAAAATCATCAGGATTACGAGGTAGATCATTTGAATGTGGTTAGAAATAAATTCAAACATGGTCATTCTTTATAATATTTTTCCTTGGTGGACAATGAGGGTTCCTTTGGTGATATCTTCTTCCATTTCCCATCGAAATTCACCTTTGTCGGTCAGGTGATTTAATAGGTTAAGTACATTCTTTGCATAAAGTTCACTGGCATTGGTAGCCAGTGTTGAAGGAAGGTTTGTAATGCCAACAATTTTGACTCCGTGTCGATGTACAATTTGACCCGCGACACTAAGTTCACAATTGCCACCTTGTTCGACAGCCATATCAACAATGACCGCACCAAATCTCATTTGTTTCACTTGTTCCTCTGTAATCAAAATGGGTGCTTTTTTGCCCATCACAAGCGCAGTGGTAATCACAAGGTCTGCTTGAAACAAAGACTTATTGACCGCTTCCTTTTGCTTCGCCATATACTCTGATGAAACTTCGGTCGCATAACCTCCTTCAGCTTTTGCACCCTGAGATTCTACTGTGATAAATTTGGCACCGAGAGATTCTGCTTGCTCCTTGGTCTCGGGTCTGACATCCGTAGCTTCTACAACAGCACCGAGCCTTTTGGCGGTAGCGATTGCCTGAAGTCCAGCGACGCCTACACCGTATATCAGCACTTTGGATGGTGTAATGGTGCCCGCAGCAGTCATCATTAATGGAAAAATCTTAGTCATTTCATTGGCTCCGAGTATGACTGCTTTATACCCGGCAAGGTTCGATTGCGAAGAAAGGACGTCCATACTCTGGGCTCTCGAAATCCTTGGAATTGCATCCATACTGAAACTGCTAACACCAGCACCGGAGAGTGCCTGCACAAGTTCAGGATCTGTACGATGATACATAAGGCTGAAGGTAATAGACCCAGGTTTCAGCATTTTGATCTCATCCGAATTGAAAGGATTGATTTTTACAAATATTTCTGCTGATTGAAAAAGGAATTGCCTATCGCCCGTTACTGTTGCTCCGGCATCAGCATAATTGTTATCCTGAAAGGAAGAAGCTTGTCCGGCTCCACTTTCAACAACCACTTCCCAACCTTTTCCTTTTAATTGTTTTACCACTCCAGGAGTGATTGAGACGCGTTTTTCGTCTTCTCTGCTTTCTTTTAGGACTATAATTTTCAAGGCCAATTTTTATTTGAAGCCGCGAAGATAGACATTTGCCTTCAATTAAGGCTTCCCGGATTTTAAAAAATATGCGCCCCCCAAATTATTCAACATGCTGAATATCAAAGAGCTGTGGATTGGTGAACGGTTGATTTATCGCCCGGATGGCCGGACTGGAACCTACGAAGGCGCAGTCACAGCCGACCTTGTTAAAGTAAAAATAGCTGATCACATGATGCTCCTGAACATAAAGGACTTGGACCTGGCCCCAGAAGAGGACTACGCATCACACAGACCGCTTTGGGATGATCCGCCTTTCAAAACAAATTCCCTTACTTTTCAAAATGCACCTGATACCATTGACCTCCATATTGAAGTCCTTGCTCCAGCATTAACCCGAGCAAGACCTGAATTAATCCTGACACGTCAAAAAAAAGCTTTCGAAGATTTTATCAATGCAGCTATTCGTGTTGGATTATCCCATGTGAAGATCATTCACGGCAAGGGAGAAGGGGTACTTAGAACTGAAATCAGATATTTACTGGCCCATAAATTCAAAGCCAAAGTTATCATTCCCTCCACCGATGATGGATCAACGGAAGCATGGTTACATTAACCATTCAATTGTCTAAAGTCCTTACAGATAGTTTATTCAGAGATTTTTACAAATCCGACAGTCTTGCTGCCACGTACTCCCGTTGCCTGCAGGAAATACTGACCTGCTTGTAAATCTCCGGTCTCAATTCGTACCGGGTAAAGTCCTTGCCTAACATGAGCGATTTCGGTACGTACAAGATAACCGTATACATCAATGATCTTTAAAATAATCTTTTCATCATTGCCTGAAGCAAAGGTTACATTGAGATAATCATTACACGGATTAGGTTGAACGGCAAATTGCAGTTGCTCGCTGAGGTCTGTAGTATTGATGGTAAGCTTTCTTGAGCCGTCAGCAAACCAAACTCCCCATTTGGCACCGCGGAGCACAACGGTCTCCGAACCGCTGGATTGAATTTTATTGGTTGCCAGACCGATTGCGTTAAGGGATGCATTGCCAATGTTGTCCTCTCCATCAAAGATTACGAAATTGTCCTTGTTACTGTAATTTGCGTAGGACAGCACAGGGCGATCCTGCAGGATGGCCTGAAAGTCATTCGACTCAATGTTGCTTCCAACCAAATAGGCTGTGGCACCGTCTTCAATATAATCAAAGGCAATTACATCGAGGCTGTTCTTCGAAAAAACAGGATTGCCAATGGTTACTCCGTCAGGCAGACTGGCTACCAACTTTTCAATCTTTCCATCACCCCAGGTATTGGCTGCATTATTGAACGCCCTTAAGAATCCAATATCCCAGTACTCATAATCATCACCTGTATTGCGCTTAATAATATTATCTGCGTCATACATTAGAAATTCTCCATCGTGACTAAAATCCATGACATCCGCGTACTGTACATCTCCGGTCACGGTATTGCTATAACTTGGATTGTACAGCTTGAACTTTTTCCAGGCTTTTACTGCAGGGTCAAAATTATAAATGTATACTGACTGGTCCGCAACATCTAATACCGCTGCCAGCAAGTATCCATCCTTGGAAATTGCTACATTACGGTAAATTGGATCGTCGTCCAGCAGACTTTCAGTATATTTTCTGGTCGAAGTATTATAATACAGTGCATAGAGCTTTTTATCGCTACCAACATAATAGATCTCTTGCCCATTATCCGTTACACTGGGTTTACAGATCACGCTTCTGTTGGTTAGAAGGACAGGGTTATTATTAAAATCATAAATGTAAAGCCCGTTTTGGTTTTCATCGGTACAGACAATATACTCTTGGCCGGGATTGGTCTTAAGAATACGGTTACCAGTACTACCACCATTACCTCCAGATGAACCGATACCGACTCGATCAAAACCAGTTTTCGCACTGGCTAGAACATCGGGTGTATTGTTGTAAAGATCAGTGCATGATTTTTCTATGGCTGCGCGCAGATCTTTAAAATTAGATGACCGGGTCAGCAGTTTTGTCAGCGCATAATAATATACTTTTTCACCAATCTTTTTGGCCTCTTCGAGACTTCTGCTTTTTGCCATTTCAGTTACAAAGATGTAAAATGCATAATTGGGTATGCCACTGTTGATATGAACACCACCATTATCTTCTGTACCCTTATATTGTTCATTGACATGTCTTGGCTGATATCCGTTATCATTCAGACTGCTTCCACCATTATGTGGATCACTGAGGTCTCTTAATGCACCTGAACGAAAAACACTTGTGATGACAACGTCTTCACCAATTTTCCAGTCATCACGATCAATCATCGCGCCAAATACATCTGCGAAGGATTCATTGATCGCACCGGACTCAGATTGATAAGCAAGGTTAGCAGTGCTGCCAATAACTCCGTGTGACATCTCATGTCCTGCGACGTCAAGTCCTTTGGCCAGAGGTGTAAATGCCCTCGATCCGTTACCATAAAACATTGCTTCGCCGTTCCAGAATGCATTATCCATGGCTCCTCCGCCATCCTGAACGTTGATCACTGAGATGATTGTCCCGCCCGTTCCGTCTATAGAATTTCTGCCGTGGGTCTGGCGGTAATACTCATACGCTGCAGCACCGTTGAGGTGCGCAGACACTGAAGTCTTGGAACTCCAGCTGTTATTGGTAGAAGTGACATAGTCTGCACTGTTGGTTGTCTCAACGTTCCGGTTTTTAAAGTCATAAGTAATGAGAACCCCGACGGGATTGTCCGGAAATTTTGATCGGGAAGCTTGAAACATTGGCCTTGAAGCATCGATCAGATAATATGTCGCGCCTTCCTTCCAGACATTAATAGTTCTGGTGTTGTTTGACAAATCCAGTGCGCTGGCTGTTTCTGCACCGGTTGGAGCTATTGCACAAAATTCGTCGGTATGATCGTGTGCAATCCGGCAGATATTAGTGTGTGCATCTATAATCTTTCCGTTTTGGGCATCGACAAACAACTCCCAGTTTTCCTTCAGGTTTGGAATTATCTGTATCTGATATGCTGTGACCCATTTTGCTGAAGACGCATCTTTGTAAATGCACAGACGATTAAGCTTAACTCCGGTGCGGACGGCAGAGTTTATTTTTTGATCGGCGAAGTTGATACTCTTCGAAGCCAGATGTTTTTTTGCTTCGTTGGTTGCCTCATTTTCAGATATGGATACTTTGGTATTGATATCTGCAAGGTTCCAGGCGTAGCCACAGGCGTAAACATGCTGATCAACATATTGATGTAGTGTGTATTCACCATTGATCACTGGGATACCATGATACGTCTGCTGAAATTTATAGTGATTCGTTCCGGTTACGTCTTTTTCTGCGTTGGTAAGAATAAAGGAATGGCTACTGCTCAGGTTTAGTGATTTGATCAGGTATTCAGCAAAATAGGACGATTGGTCACGGTCACGAGGTACTAAGACATGGCTTTGCTCAAAAGCTTTTGGCATTCCATCGTCGTTGTAGCTCAGATATTGAGGACCGTGTATTGCATTGGTTAAATCCTCCATGGCAAAAGCCGAGGGCGCCTTGATCTGCGGACCGGAAGTTGTAAATGGTCTGCGCTCAGTGACGAGATATGGTTTGACAAGTTTCTTTTGGGAAAAATCAACAATCAGACTGCCATTATGTGGCGCAACTTTGGATAACTGTGCTGAAACAAATAAACCACTAGACAGGCAAAATGCAATAGCAATTATTCTTTTCATTTTACTTTTTATTCTTCTTAATTATACTGACTGCGTTATTAAAAAAAAGCTTAAGATTAGCCGGCACTTCATCAGATTGCGGATCCCAGGCCATGCGCCTCAAACCATTTCCGGAAGGTATTTCGACAAACTGATATAAATTACCAGAGACATTGTACTGAATGTTGTCAAGACCCAGCACAGTAATATTTGATTTGAGTTGCTGAATGACTGATTTATGAAGTTTAGTATAGCTTTCATCCCCGGAGGACTGTATCGAACCATCCTCCATAATCGCTACAAAATTTTCTTGTCCGGCAAACCCTCCCCCATTGCCCACACGAATGACCTGCTTAATTTCTTTATTCATGCTTTTAGATGGATGGCATCGCAAGTTAAAAACAATACAAACTGCTGACAATGAACACAATATCAATAATTTCATCTTGTTTTCGCTAATATTGAGTTAAAATTACATCATTTCTCATTTATCCTGACGATATCGTTTTAAATTTGTAGCAAAATATAAATTACTTTATGAACAAAATCTTTCTTCTCCTCGTGACTGTATTTGCTGTGGGTCTAACAACTTCAAATGCTCAGACTTGCAGTCATTCTGCTAAAAAAGGATGTTGCAAAGCATCTTCTACAGCTGCTGTAAATAGCGATGATGCATATATGACTGCAGCGACTTCCGCAGCAGCCAAGGATGCAACCATTGAAAAACGCCCTTGCGCTGAAGAAGGCAAATTCTGCTTTTTCCGCAACACCAAAGATGCAACCGGTAGCACCGTTTCTACCATGGCGGTTTATGATCAATCGACAGCTCAGTTTGTGAATGCAAAAGGAAGCTGTGAAACCAAAAAAGCTTGTTGCGCTGGCAAAAAAGCTTGCTGTGCAAAGGGTGCTAAGACTTGCTCTAAAGACAAAGAAGTGAAGTCTGACGAAAAGATCAATAACTGATCTTAAATTAAAAGAATAATAAAGCCTCTGCCACCGCAGGGGCTTTTTTTTTTGATTAGTGTCAAGCTCTTTTTTGGATTGGCTTTTCAGCCAGTTCATTAAAAATGAGCATTTATTACAAATTAAAATAACCCCCACCTGATTTCCTCATCAAAAAATCAATGATAACAGCCGCTCCTGTTCGCAATATATGTTTAACAAAATCAATGATTATGAAAAATATATTATTTGCCATCGCCGTAATGCTTTCTCCAGCCCTGATTTATAGTACGTCATCCGCAAATTCCATGACTGGCATTGAACCCAAAAGCCTTTCCCATCATCTGCCTTCAC
>JAIBCI010000094.1 GCA_019694255.1 Saprospiraceae bacterium | reverse complement strand
AAAGCAACAACTTAGCCAAAAGCTACTACAGAAACTTTCTCCTCAGCAAATTCAGCTCATGAAGCTGCTGCAGATTCCAACCGCCATTCTGGATCAGCGAATTCAGGAAGAGTTGGAGCAAAATCCGGCACTGGAGGAGGGAGATGAACATGATGAGACGTTTGAAACTTTTGAGAATACAGAAACACAACCTGAAGAGCAAAACAGTCAGGAGGAGACGGAGTTTATCGAAACCGAACCATTCGAAAGCCAGTCCGATGATGGATTTGAAGAATATCTCAACAACTACATGGATGATGACTATTCTCCATCTTCCTACGGCTCAGGAGAATACAGCGAAGAAGGTACAACGAGGACAATGCCGTATGCCGTTGAAAGTTCATTCCATGATAACCTCAATCGCCAGATTGGCCTGCTGAATCTGAATGACAAGCAGAAAAAAATTGCGCAGCAGATCATTGGAAGTATCGATGATGATGGATACCTCAGAAGGGAGCCCAACGCGATCATAGATGATTTGCTCTTTGCTCAGAATGTGGATGCCAGCGAACAGGAAGTACTCGAAATCCTTAAAAGAATACAAACTTTTGATCCACCGGGAGTCGGTGCCAGAAATCTTCAGGAGTGCCTTCTGATTCAGATCAGAAACAAAATTAACACGGAGCACCGGAAAATATTCTTAAAAGTCCTGCGCCTATCTGAAACCATCCTGATCGATTTTTTTGATGAATTTACTAAAAAACACTACACGAGAATGCAAAGATCTCTCAACCTGAACGAGCCACAACTCAAGGTTGCTATTGATGAGATTCTCAAACTCAATCCAAAACCATCTTCCGGTTATCAGGATACCTCTGCACACTATTCCGTCGCCGGACATTATATCATTCCCGATTTTACGATTACCAACCGTGACGGCATGCTTGAATTAAGCCTCAATAGCAAGAATGCTCCTGACCTCAGGATCAATGAGCACTATCTCGACATGCTGAGGTCTTATAAAGATCATAAAAAACACAATGAAAAAAAGGATAAAGACGCAGTTGTTTTTATTAAGCAAAAAATTGAATCAGCCAAATGGTTTATTGATGCCATTAAACAGCGTCAGGATACCCTCTACAGGTCAATGTACGCCATCATGCAATTCCAGCAGGAGTATTTTCTGACAGGTGACCAACGCAAAATTAAGCCGATGATCCTGAAGGATATCGCTGACATAACTGGATTGGATATCTCTACGGTCTCACGTGTGGCCAACAGCAAATTCGTGCAGACTGAATTTGGGACAAAGAGACTTAAAGACTTTTTCTCAGAATCGTTGCAAAATGAGGAAGGTGATGAAGTCTCTACACTTGAAGTCAAAAAAATTCTCAGCGATCTTGTTAAAGCTGAAAAAAAGAATAAACCGTTGAGCGATGAAAAACTCAAAGAACTGCTGCTCCGAAAAGGATATAATATTGCCAGAAGAACGATTGCAAAATATCGCGAACAACTTAATATTCCAGTAGCAAGATTGCGTAAAGAACTGGTTTAATAACCAAGTATTGTCAAGAAGGAACAATTGCACATTGATTAAATCATTGGTAGGTAGAAATCCCGATTCAATTAACCTCAATCCTTATAGAACCTGTGTGCGAAAGTCATTTGATCGGTCCTGATTCGAAGGATTAGAAGACCGGACGACAAATGCTGATATACGGATATCGGAATAATTAATTCTGAATTGTTTGATTTAATGTTCCAAATGACTTGTCCCGTGTCGTTAATGAGTTCAATACAATAGTTTGATGATACAAACTTAACGCTAATTGAAATTCCAAGATCTGACTTTTTGACTTCATAACTGTCATCGTGCACAGAAATTCCCGTAGGTAAACATTCCAGATACTCACAAAAATATTTACACATGGACTGTAAAGCCTGATCGGCGTCTTGTTCCTGATTGAGTAAATGCCTGTGCCCAATTATTTGGGAAAGACTGTCCAGGTAAATAGCATGCCTCCCATGGTGAGGAAAATCTGTTGACTGTGGTACAGGATTGGGATTATTATTGTTGTGATAAAAAACAGGGGTATCATCAGCGTCAAGATAATTTAAAATATTTATTTGATCTAATAGTCTGATCAAGAATGAATCCAGGTATGAAGAGCGGTCTTTGATTTTATAAAGATTTAGATCTTCATTATAATTGTAAGTCACCATCCAGTTACTGTCTAATCCAATAATATGACTCCAGGTTCGCATATCTACTGAAGCAGGAGAGGTTATGTGTCCTGCCACACTTATCTTGGTTGAGATACCAACTAATGTATCAGTCTTATCAGAAGAAGAATTAGGATTTAGAGCAAGCCATAACGCCAGGCAACCACCAGCACTGGATCCATATACACCAATGGCGGAACTATCAATATGAAATTGAGCTGCATTTTTTTTTATAAAACGAATTAATAGTTCACTGTCAGACAGTATACTGTCTACTCTGGTTGTTCTGGATAGTCTGTAGTTAGAGGAAATAAATGATATTCCATGTGCTATAAAGTAGTCTTTGACCGTATTATGTCTTTGACTTAAAGATTTATCACCGCTTCTAAAGGCTCCGCCATGAAAATAAATGACCACGGGTCGCAGTTGTATAGGATCGGCCACCCAATAATCAAATTTTTGTAGGCTATCTGTCCCATAACTGATATTTGGATAGAAAAATGACTGCGCTTGAATGTTAGAAAATAATTGCCAAAACAGAAAAAAGTCAACGAACCATTTGTTATAAGCAATCATTTAGTTACTATTTACATGATTATTTTCATTCAATGTAAAGATAACTGATGCAACAAATTAGCAATTCTTGATTCCCGAGTGTTTTGTGATTTGGCATTATTTATATGACGGATAGCTGAATCTTTTTGTGCTGTGGATAATAAATCAAATTTTTGTGCTGTCTGAGGTTCGTCTTTCAGACATAATCCAAGATCCTCCGGTACAGGCAATGGATCATGGTCATAGAACAAAGTAACATTGACAAAATCACCACTTTTTTTTCTGATTTGTCTGCGTATTTCTGCTCGGACCGGGAGAAATAGTTCTCCGTTTCCCATTGGCATCAGATGATATGCAAGCAATTCAAAGTGATCAATGGTTCCTTTTACACGAAGCCAACCAAAATGATTTTTTCTATTGGGTTTTATTTCAGGTAATCTGCAATAAGTCCAACCACCTTTGCCGGGAAATTTTTCGAGTAATACGACTTTAGAAACAATTGGTTTGTCCCTATTCATGTCAATTCCTACCTTCTGCTATAGTTTGGCGACTCTTTAGTTATGGTAATGTCATGAGGGTGACTTTCATTAATTCCGCTGTGGGTTATTCGAACCATACGCGCTTTCTTAAGGTCCGAAATACTCTTTGCGCCACAATAGCCCATGCTTGCTCTGAGTCCTCCAATATATTGTACCATCACTTCGGATAATTTACCACGAAAAGGTAAACGACCTTCAATCCCTTCCGGTACAAGTTTCTTAATATCGTCTTCTACATCCTGAAAGTAGCGATCCTTGGAACCCAGTTGCATTGCTCCGATAGAACCCATGCCGCGGTAGACTTTAAATTTCCTACCATCATAGATAATAGTTTCTCCTGGTGCTTCTTCTGTACCTGCAAAAAGAGACCCTGCCATGATACTGTCTGCTCCTGCGGCGATCGCTTTGGGTATATCCCCTGTATACCTGATTCCGCCATCACCAACGACTGGAATACCTTTTTTAACAAGTGCCTTGGCAGCCAATGCAATGGCCGTTAATTGTGGCACACCTACCCCGGCAACAATTCGGGTAGTGCAGATACTTCCAGGGCCCACACCGACTTTGACGGCATTGGCTCCGGCATTGGCAAGTGCAAGTGCCGCTTCGCCTGTAGCCACATTGCCGGCGATAAGTTGTAGGTCCTTGTATTTTTTTCGAATTGTTTTAACCATATCAATCACACCTTTGGAATGACCATGTGCGGTATCTACACAAATCACATCAACATCCATAGCGAGAAGCGCCTCTACTCTTTCCATGGTATCCTTGGCAATTCCAACTGCAGCGCCAACCACGAGTCTCCCAAGCTGGTCTTTGCAGGAATTGGGATAATTTTCAATTTTCATGATGTCTTTATAGGTTATCAAACCGGCCAGGGTGCCGTTTTTCTTGACAACAGGTAGTTTTTCAATTTTGAATTTCTGCAGTATTGCCTTTGCTTTATCCAGGGTCGTGCCTACTGGTGCAGTAATCAGATTCTCACTGGTCATGATTTCACGGACTGGCTTCGATCTCGATACTTCAAACCTAAGGTCTCTGTTGGTGAGAATACCAACAAGTTTATTTTTATTATCTACAACAGGAATTCCACCGATTTTAAATTGTTCCATTAGTCTTAAGGCCTCCTGGATGGTAGAATCGGCTTGGAGCGTAACAGGGTCAATAATCATTCCGCTTTCTGATCTTTTGACAGACCTTACCTGTGAAGCCTGATCTTCGATCGACATATTTTTATGAATGATTGAGATGCCACCCTCCCTTGCCATAGCGATGGCCATATCTTTTTCAGAGACGGTATCCATGGCAGCCGAAATGATCGGTACATTAATTTTAATATCAGTCGTCAGTCGGGTACTGATATCGGTCTCCCGGGGAAGCACCTCGGAATAGTCCGGTACAAGTAAAACATCATCGAAAGTAAGGGCTTCCAGATTGGGAAAGGCCTGTAAGAAGAAGTTTGATTCCATGTGCAAAGATATATCTTTACACAAAATTGTTGACGGAGCCTTGTGATAAGTGTTTTTTCTGATGAATATTTTATGAAAATGGCTCTTTCAGAAGCCCGCAAAGCCAAAATGGCCGGAGAGGTTCCCATCGGGGCGGTATTGGTGCATGAACAGCAAATCATGGCCAAGACCTACAACCAAACGGAACTGCTCAGAGATGTAACGGCCCACGCAGAGATACTCGCCATCAGCGCAGGTTCGGAATTTCTGGGAAGCAAATACCTGAAAAATTGTACTTTATACGTGACACTGGAACCCTGTGTGATGTGCGCCGGGGCCTTAAGGTGGGTTCAGCTTTCGAGGCTGGTGTATGCAGCTGAAGATGAAAAACAGGGGTTTATGCGCTATGGTAAATCAATCCTTCATCCTAAAACAAAAGTTTCATTCGGCCTGATGACCGAAGAATCGGAAGAGTTGCTTAAATCCTTTTTTGAGGCTAAAAGAAAATCCTCCGGGAAATCAGGGAAGTAATCGTTATCGAGAAAGACACCAGTGGCTTAAAGAAAAAATGAATTCCAACCATTCACATAAACTAAGCACAGGATTTGGCGGAATGCTGATTAGTATAGGAATTGTGTTTGGGGATATCGGCACATCACCACTTTACGTAATTAAGGCGATACTAACGGATAAGGTGGTTTCTGAACAATTGATACTGGGTGGATTAAGTTGTGTTTTCTGGACGCTGATATTGATCACAACCCTTAAATATGTCGTTCTGGCGCTCAATGCGGACAATAATGGTGAAGGGGGAATTTTTGCGCTTTATGCACTCGTTAGGCGATATAATTACAAACCGCTGATTTATCCAGCGATCATTGGCTGTGCCATGCTGATTGCAGACGGTTTCATCACGCCTCCGATCACGATTTCCTCAGCAGTAGAAGGATTTAAAATGTTGGTGCCAGGCTTACAAACGATGCCTATCGTCATGGTCTGCCTGTTGGTTTTATTTTCATTTCAGCAGACAGGAACAGAGCTCGTTGGTAAGACTTTCGGGCCAATCATGTTTGTCTGGTTTATGATGATTGGAATATTGGGTATTAACCAAATCATACAGTATCCGGCGGTTTTGAAAGCAATCAATCCAGCGTATGCGTTTGACCTTTTAGTCAATTACCCCAGGGGTTTTTGGCTGCTTGGTGCAGTTTTTCTTTGTACCACGGGAGGAGAGGCCCTGTATTCTGATTTGGGTCATTGCGGTAAAGGAAATATCAGAATAACCTGGGGATTTGTGTTACTCTGTCTTCTGTTGAGCTATGCAGGTCAGTCCGCATGGTTATTAAACAGTCATATGGGATCAGTCATCGCCAAAGAGGTCAGTATTTTTTATTCCGTCATGCCGGGTTGGTTTCTAACCTACGGAATTGTCATAGCCACAATTGCATCCTTCATCGCGAGCCAGGCCCTCATTTCTGGTGTGTTTACCCTGGTCAACGAAGCCATGAAACTCCATTTATGGCCCAGGTTAAAAGTTGAGTTTCCTTCAACTTTCAAAGGACAGATTTATATTCCAAAAATTAATTGGATCTTATTTTTCGGGTGCATCGTCATTGTGCTGGTATTCAAAAACGCTGCAAATATGGAAGCGGCATATGGAATGGCCATTATCATTGATATGCTTATGACCAGCCTGTTGCTGGGCTTCTTTTACAAGGTGAGAATGCACAACTTTACAATTCCCTTCATTGCCGTAACTTTTTTTGTTTTGCTGGAAGGAACCTTTCTGGTCGCAAATCTCGATAAATTTACACACGGAGGTTGGTTTACACTAATCATTGGTATAGTAGGCGCGACCCTGGTTTTTGTGCTCTACAATGCCCAAAAAATCAGAGAACAGCATACCAGGTTTGTTAAATTGAATGATTACATTCAGGTGATTAAAGATTTACAGGATGACGAAACTGTACCCAAAGAGGCCAGTCATCTAGTATACCTCGCCATGGCCAATGACAAGCGTCTGATCGATTCGAATATTATGTATTCAATACTTCGGAAGAGGCCAAAGAGAGCTGATGTATATTGGTTTGTGCATGTTGATATTGTGGATAATCCTTACCAGAAATCTTATCATGTTGATACCATCGTTCCCAAGGAAGTCTTTTTCATACATCTCAGGTTTGGATTCAAGGTAGAGCATAGAGTTAATACAATGTTTTTTGAAATCGTCGACCAGATGGTGGCCAGTGGAGAGGTGAGCATTACTTCCAATTATCCCTCACTTAAAAAATACCATTTGCCAGCAGATTTCAAATTTATTTTGTTGCATACGAGGATTTCAGCAGACACCGAACTGACCTCATTTGAGCGCTGGATTGTGCAAATGTATCGCATGATCAAAAAAGTCAGTCTGCCAGCCTATGAAGATTTTGGACTTGAACTAGCCAATGTCGAAGAAGAAGTGGTACCAATTCTATTGGCATCAAAAGTAGAAATGAATCTGCTGCGAGAGTATGATTGATTCATTATTCTGGTATTAATTTTTGGACATTTCGTTAAATTTATTTCGTATCTCATGCAATTAAATTTTGGACTAATTTCAATCGGACCATTTATTTTTTGAAAATAGAAATAGCAGCGTCATGAGAGTCGGTGAATTATGGACTCAATTTCCAATCACTTTTGAATTCAAGATATAACGTATCTTATGTTTTGAAATTAGTTCAAAAAGAATTTGAAAATGCCCTTGGTCAAATTACTATATTATTCGTACTTTTTTGAATGAAACATATATTTATAATCATATTGTTTAAATATCATTACTATTAAGTATATATTCCACAATTATCAGAATAAAATTTGAAAATTGTGGATTGCATTATCTCTGAATATATATTATGAATGACCTTTGTCGCTTGTTTTTACCCAGCTATGAAAAGTGAAAGTCATTCCTTAAAAACCGGCTTGGCCGGTATGTTGATTTCAATAGGTATTGTATTCGGAGATATCGGCACTTCACCCCTTTACGTAATAAAGGCAATTCTAACGGACAAGACGATCAGCGACGAGCTGGTACTAGGTGGACTTAGTTGCGTGTTCTGGACCTTGTTTCTGATCACGACGGTCAAATACGTTTTTCTGGCACTGAGGGCAGACAACAATGGCGAAGGTGGAATTTTTGCACTTTACGCACTGGTCCGTCGATATAATTTTAAACCGGTCATCTATCCTGCCATTATTGGATGCGCTATGTTGATTGCGGATGGATTTATTACGCCGCCGATTACAATTTCATCTGCGGTGGAAGGAATGACATTACTGATACCAGGGCTGAAAACGATGCCCATAGTCTTGGTCATGCTCCTGGTGTTGTTTGCATTTCAACAGATCGGAACAGAACTTGTTGGTAAGACTTTTGGTCCGATCATGTTAGTCTGGCTGGTTATGATTTCGGTCCTCGGCCTGAATCAGATCATACAATACCCTGATATTCTCCGTGCTTTTAACCCTTATTATGCATATCAGTTGCTGGTGCACTATCCCGGAGGTTTCTGGTTGCTGGGAGCAGTTTTTCTATGTACAACAGGTGCCGAAGCCTTGTATTCTGATCTTGGACACTGCGGAAAAGGCAATATTCGGATAACTTGGATAGTTGTCTTTGTCTGCCTGCTGATGAACTATGCAGGACAGTGTGCCTGGTTACTTCATAACCACAATCAAAGTACAATACCAATAGACCAAAGTATATTTTATTCCATCATGCCATCCTGGTTTTTGACTACAGGAATTATTATTGCCACAGTGGCCTCTTTCATTGCCAGTCAGGCTTTGATATCTGGCGTGTTCACCTTGGTCAATGAAGCGATGAAGCTTCATTTGTGGCCCCGCATGAAAGTGGAATTTCCGTCAACTTTCAAAGGGCAAGTTTATATACCGGCAATGAACTGGATTCTGCTGGCCGGATGCATAGTAATTGTTTTTCTTTTTCAGACCTCCACCAATATGGAAGCAGCCTATGGCATGGCTATCATTATGAATATGCTCATGACCAGTCTGCTGCTTGGATTCTATTATAAAATCAAGATGCATAACTTTACGATTCCATTTGTCTTCGTGACATTTTTCGTATTGCTGGAAGGAATATTCCTGATTGCCAATCTTGATAAATTTGAGCATGGCGGTTGGTTTTCTTTCTTAATTGGAATATTTGGTGCATTATTGGTTTTTGTTCAATACTCTGCTCAGAAAATCAGAGATCAGCATACACACTTTGTAAAACTAAATGATTATATTCCTATAATCAATGCATTGCAAAAGGATGAGCAAATTCCAAAATTTTCAACGCACCTTGTATATCTTGCAATGGCAAGTGATAAGCGACTGATCGATTCCAATATCATGTATTCAATTCTTCGGAAGCGACCCAAACGTGCTGATGTGTACTGGTTTGTTCATGTCGAAATTGTTGACAATCCTTACCAGAAATCATATCATGTGGACACAATTATACCCGGTAAGGTTTTTTTTATTCAACTTCGGTTCGGGTTTAAAGTGGAGCATCGGGTGAATACCATGTTTTTTGAAATAGTAGATCAGATGGCTGAAAGCAAAGAGGTTGATGTTATCTCCAACTACTCTTCGCTTAAAGAGTTTCAAATACCAGCGGATTTCAGATTTATACTTCTTCACTCCAGGGTATCAGCAGATACAGAGTTAAGTGCATTCGAAAGATGGATCGTCAAAGCGTACCGCATCATAAAAAAGCTGAGCCTTCCGGCCTATGAAGATTTTGGACTCGAACTTGCTAATGTTGAAGAGGAAGTTGTACCGATATTACTCTCCTCTAAAGTTGAAATGAATCTTCACAGAGAAGCATAAATCGGCATATTTTACTGAAGCAATCTTGCAGGTTTCTCTTGAATAATCAATTGCCAACCTGCCATTTCGCAATACTGCCTTAGCGTATTCATCAATTGACGGTGTCGAATGGTTGCGCGTTCTAGATATTCTGCAGCGCTTGCTTTTCTCATGACAATATCCTTCACCTTGTCTCTCAGCTGGTTAAGTTCTTCAGGTGTAAACTGATTAAAAGTACCTTGCTGCAGGTCAAAATAGTCCATATCAATGTCAGTACTCAGTATTTGTGGCCTGGCGCTGGTTTGTATCGTAATGGTCTTCTTTGACTGATCTGCTTTAACTGTCGAAGAATCCAAATCATAGCCTATTAATACTTTTGCACGGGCACGTACAATAACCGATTTGCGAAAAGGTGAAATATTGAAGAACTCGTAATCCTTTTGTTCCAAAAGTTCAGAAAACTCAGCTTCAAGGTGCACAATTTTTATTACCTCCTTGACCTTTTCCAGCATCAGGGTTGCCGGTGTTGATGTTGTCCTGCTTCGGGAAGACCATAATATTCCACAAAGAATCCCCGCGCCGAATGCAATAAGAATAACAAAAAGGTAAGTATAAGATCTCATATCCTCACATCCTTGATGAATGAGGATATTTCAGGTTGGTGGCAGTTTTCAGAACGGCCTTGACTGAACCAACACTCAAGGGAGATTCAATCAGCACCGGAAGGCGGTTGTCATCGTCACCGACATTTACTTTTAAAGAGGTATTGCTTCGGAAAACATTACCTGCAATAACCTGTGTAATACACTTAATTACCTGATAATTACCGCTTTCCTTTACAGATACTTTAGAGACTTCAGAAGATGTAATATCCATTTTGTATATCTCGTTATCGAGAATCATTTTAAAAGGAATTCTGGTTTTGGATTTGAGAAGGGATCGGTCTACTGTGCGTAGATAGTACAGTGAGGAAATTAAGTCGTATAATTTATCTTCCATGGGAAGTTCAGTTTTTTTTGCAGTGCCGATACTCTTTCCAACAAACGACTGGATTTTTTGAGTAGGGTAATCAAAGACAATTTTTTCATAATGTTGATAAGAACCTTCCTGAATATCACGAATGAAAAGTCTTGGCATCAATGTTTTCTTATCGAGATAGGTATGGAATTTGTCTCGTACTTTGTAAAACCATTCATAGGAAGTATATGTTTTGCCCGTCACTTCAATATGATAAACATCACCCTCATCCTTGACCTCAAAACTTACTTCTCCGGCTGAAAGCCAGATGAAATTCCAGTTATAAAATACCTTATATACGATTGTCTCACCGGGGAGGAATGGGCTGTCTGATGACAGCGCTGGAAAAATGTCAAGAAATAATAGTAGACCGGAGATCGCTATTTTATCATATCTGAAGAGCCACTTGGAGCCTGGTTTGGACATTTTTTGATTTACAACATTCATTTTCTCAAAATTATCCTTTTTAGACAGAATTTTTTTATTTCTATTATAGATCAAATACCTATATTTTTGTTAAATCAAATGAGACTTTCCAAACAAAGAATACTCGGTATCGATCCGGGAACAAATATACTCGGCTATGGCATTATAGACCTTCAAGGTGGGCAGCCTAAAGTCTTGGCCTGTTCTGTAATTGAACTTAAAAGCATTGAGGATCAGCAGACCAAGCTGAAGGAAATTTTTCTTCAAATTCAGGAAATAGTTGAGACCTATCAGACCGGAATACTTTCTATTGAGTTGCCATTTTACGGGAAAAACGCCCAATCAATGCTTAAACTGGGCAGGGCACAGGGCGTTGCCATCGCTGCAGGTATCCTGATGGATATGGAGATATATGAGTTTAGTGCCAAGAAAATCAAAAAATCTGTAACAGGCAATGGCAATGCTTCCAAAGAGCAGGTCGCGGACATGATCTCGCGGCTGCTCAATTACAAAATTGATAGCCGCTATCTTGATGCCTCTGACGCCCTTGCCGCCGCCTACTGTTACTTGTCAATGAACAGAAAAGTTGGCGCTGAAGCCAAAAACACGGGTAGCTGGACATCGTTCATAAAAAATAATCCGGGACGGGTCATTTCCGTGAAGGATTAAAGTTGTGTTAAAGGGAGGGAAAGTCAGGAACGAACCCGCGATTATTTTGTCAATATAATAAACAATAAGAAATGAACAAGTTAATTATCCTTTGTGTGGCTTTGATTCTGGTTCAAGGTGTAAATGGTCAGCGCTTTATGAGCAAGAACGCCTATGTGAAATTTTATTCCTATACCCCTTTGGAAAAAATTGAAGCTGTCAATAATACCGCTGCTTGTGTTATAGATGTTGCAACCGGCAATGTGGAGCTTTCTGCACTGAATACTTCCTTTCAGTTTAAAAAAGCTCTGATGCAGCAGCATTTTAATGAGAATTATATGGAATCTTCCAAATTTCCCAAAGCCCGGTTTAAAGGCAAAATTATTGATATGAGCAAGGTGTCTTTTGATAAACCCGGAACCTATAAAGTGGATGTTGCGGGAGAGCTCAATATGCATGGTGTCTCCAAGCCGGTAACCGTTCCTGCTGTATTAACCGTTAAGGATAATACCACGATTATGGGTGAAGCCAAATTTAATATCAAGCCGGTAGATTATGAAGTCAAGATCCCCAGCCTGGTTAAAGACAATATCGCTAAGGAAATCGAAGTTACCTGTAAAGCCGAGTTAAAGAAAGTTTAATTGGCAGCTGCTACACATCACAAATAAATGTCTCCGGAACATTGGTCATAAGGCGAACCTGTTACAGAACTGAGGATATTTATTTTTCCATGATAACGCAGGTATGCCAGCAGACCAAATATCATAGCTTCTTTATAATCAATGAGCATTGCTTCGGGAATGTGTAATGTGATTTCTCCAGCGAGCAAAAGTGAGAGACGTTCAATAAGGAATTTATTATAGGCTCCGCCGCCTGTAACGAGGATTTTTTGATTACTACGAATGCCGGAGCGAAGAATCCAGCTTACAATCTGCATTGCAATATGTTCTGTTGCCGTTCTTAGCAAATCTGTAGTCTCCCATTCATTGGAACCAATAACATGATTCCAGTTTTTTTCGAACCATTCTCGGCCCAGACTCTTAGGTTCGCCCATGGAATAGTAAGGGAGTTGATTCCACTTCTCCAGAAAATTATCAATCATCCTGCCGCAGGATGCCAAAATACCATCCTTGTCGTACGCAAGATTTTCTCTTGAAGCAAGTTGATTGAGAAGCATATTACATGGCGCAATATCACAGGCCTTCCTTTTGCCATTTGAATCCCAGCTGATATTACTGAATCCGCCCAGGTTCAGGCAAAAGGCATAATCACGAAAAAGAAGTCGGTCACCGATCGGAACCAATGGTGCTCCCTGGCCTCCCAGTTGAACATCCTGCATTCTGAAATTCGAAATGACCGGAATTCCAGTCATTTTCCGAATGATAGAACCGTGCCCAATCTGAAGTGTAATTCCCTGATCGGGCCTGTGAAAAACTGTATGGCCGTGACTTCCAATTAAAGCAGGTTGAATTTTGTTTTTCTTGCAGAAAAAATTGATCTGTTCGGCTAAATAGATCCCGAATTGTGTATTCAGCCGGCTCAGTTCATCCATTGAAGAATAAAATGAATTTAGGAGTATTTGATGCCATTTGGCCGGATAAGAGACCGTATCGGCACATAAGATCCTGTAATCAAGTGCTTCTTGATTGGTTTTTTGAGAAAATGTGCATGCACAAAGATCAAGTCCATCAAGCGATGTGCCAGACATTAATCCAAGAATGATATCGTCAGGTTTTAATGGATTCATTTACCGCACAAGGGTAAACATTCCGCTTCGCCGGAATGGTCTCTGAATAGCTTGTCCCGCGATTTCTATTTGATAGATTGCCTGATACGTATAAGTATCAGCAGGAGCAGGCTGATCTTTGTATACGCCATTCCATCCGGGTAATTCGGGATCAGTACTTTCGAAAATAAGCGCACCCCAGCGATTGTAAATTCTCAATTCAATCTCAGTGATCCTTACGCTGCAATCTTTCGGTATAATCATGTTAAACTTATGATTACCACTTTGTGCATCTGTAGGCGTAATAACATTGGGAAATGCAGTACAGTCACATCCGCCATCCGAAAGTTGTATGATGATGTGTATGGTATCACAATTCTGAATTGAATCGAATGTATAGGTGCCCGGCCTGCTGAATGTCCTGTTGACAAAAGTTCTGGTGGTCTCGCAGTAAAGAGAATCAGAAATTTGTTCAGTAGTCATCGACCCTATTGCTGTAAAATTGAGTTTAATCAGCGAGTCACAAGCATTGGGATTACTAATTACTTTGGTATAACTTCCGGAATTGTAAATAAGATCACCATAAAAGTTAAACGGCTGGTTTCTACAGCCAGTTGCGTTGATTTCACGGACATAGCTGCCCACCTGGATGACCAAATCAAATTGTCTGCTCACACAGGCAAAAGTCATAACTTTTGAAATGAT
Source organism: Saprospiraceae bacterium (assembly GCA_019694255.1). GTDB lineage: Bacteria > Bacteroidota > Bacteroidia > Chitinophagales > Saprospiraceae > Vicinibacter. The sequence goes on along the minus strand of JAIBCI010000094.1, from coordinate 4,469 downwards.
ATAAGTGCCCGGCTGCTCGAATTTCAAGGTCAGGTTTTTTTTGCCTGTATCAAATTTTTTGCCGTTCAATAGCCATGTGTGCGTTGCACCATTAAATTCAACTGATTCATCGGTAATTACAAAATCCATTCCCGGACAAACACTTGCCGGACCGGAAATTTTTGGTTCCAGTGCGATCACTTTTTCACATATCACATCAGCCATTACATTACTGTCTTTGTACGCGGCATAATTGGCCATATTGATGCCTGAGCGGCTTTGGTAACTGAAGTCTGCCACTGTCCACAATTCGTTGTAACTATCCAATTCTGAGGTTACTTCAATATCATTACAGCCACTGAGATAATTTTCGTCAGTCTTGATTATCAGTCCTTGAAAATTGACATTATTTGCATACGCCGTAGTAAATCCAGATAGATAAAATCCACCTTTTGTCCTTCTGACCCGTGTATACTGCGAACCTTTCATATTATAAATAAAAGCTTTGTATACACTGCCGTCTTCATTGATGGAATAAAGTGCATTTTTGCTCGGTGAATTTGGGCCAGATGCATTGTGAGTCGTAAATGCATAAGTAGACACCCCGATGATATACCTGCCATCAGGCCCAAGTGTCAGCGCTTCTCCAATTGCACCGGCATCTCCACCTACAAATGGTTCATAGATTGTGGCGAATTTCAATTTAAGTGATGAATCAACTTTAATCAGAAATACATCATACTCACTACTCGTATGATCAACTTCCAGAATTGTTGTTGAACCTGTAATGAGGTAGTTGTCCTGTGCGTCCACCAAGAGATCGAATGCATACGTTCTTTGTTTGTTATATCCAAAGGTTTTAAAGCCTATTGGATTGCCGGATGGGTCCGCTTTGAGAATAAATGCCTGGAAAGTACCATCGGCTATACATCTGCCTGTGACGATGATATTGTCCTTACTATCCGTCTTGACGGAGAATGCTTCATCATAAGTGCCTGCCGGGTTGCCAAAAGTTCTGTTCCAGATAATGTTTCCATAACCATCAATTTTCACCAGATATATGTCATCTGCAGTCGCATCTGTACCATAATATCCTGTACTACCTGCGATTATAAAGCCTCCATCTTTGGTTGCAGTGATATCTCTGCCAAATTCGGTATTTCTTCCGATTCTCTTCATCCAAAGAACCTTGCCATCGCGGGTTAACCGTCCAATGAGTGTGGACGCCTGAAAAAAACCGGTAGCCAGCGGAAAACTAAATACCAGGTCAGCGCTGTCTGTCTCAGCAATTCCCATGACAGTATTGGTTGGGGAACCGGAAACTCCCAGCAATTTAGTCCATAATGGTTGCCCGGTACAGTCGTATCGGGTCAGCACGCCCTGTGAAACATTAGACGAATCTGTTACAAACCCAATTGTGGCAAAACCACCATCGCTTAAAGCCTCAATCTCGTAATAATTGGTATGGATGAATTTGCTGGTGCCGGCTTTGTAAGGCGCAAAGAAATATCGCTTTTGAAAAGGATTGCTCTGTCCGTATAAAGCCGTCAGGCACAGCTTAAAAAGCAGTAACATTCCGACCAGGCGGAAAAAGCAATTATACATCTTGACGTAATTAACTGGTTCAAAAGTAACAAAAAACGCAACTTTGGGCTTTTAAGCTTAGAATTAAAAAAACCAGTGAGAAGGGCTTTTCTGACTAACATTATCCTGCTGGCAGCTGCAAACCTGCTCATCAAACCCTTTTATTTGTTTGGTATTGAACGCAAAGTTCAGTTTTTGCTGGGAAATGAGGCCTATGGGTATTATTACAACCTATTTAATTTCACTTTAATACTGCAGTTTATCGGTGATTTTGGACTTCAAAACTATACACTGAGATTACTGAGTCAGCACAGATCCCAAACCGCCAATCTTGTCGGAGCAATGAACGGTCTGAAGATTGCACTTACCCTGATTTATTTTCTGCTGACATTACTCATGGCATGGATATGGTATGGATCCACATTGGATGCAGGTTTTATTTTTCATTTGGCATTTAATCAGGTTTTGATCAGCCTGATCTTTTTCCTGCGGGCCCAGATTGCTGGCCTGGGATTTTACAAGACGGACAGTTTGTTGTCTGTTTCTGACCGGTTGATTCTGATATTCAGCCTTGGCTGCCTGATTTACTTGCCGGGCCTGACTGATTTGCTTACAGTTGCAACATTTGTTTGGGTACAGACTTTTTCGCTGGGACTGGTAACACTTTTTTGCATTTTATTCATCGCAGGAAAAGGTATTAAGTTTTTTCCATTAAAAGTTGACTTTAATGCCTGGATAAATGCATTTAGGTTTTGTGTACCGTTTGCGCTGATTTATTTTACCAATGCGCTGTTTAGCAAGGCAGACAGCATTTGGTTGCAAAGGTTACTTCCCGATGGCCAGTCGGAAGCAGGTATCTATGCATACTGCTACAGGTTTTACGATGCCTTATGTATTATTTCTTTAAGTTTTGGTGGCCTTTTACTACCTATGTTTGCAAGATTGCATCAAGACGATCAGAGAAGGCAGCTTCTGCTCAAAGCCTCAATGAATATGTTGTGGATCATCAGCGTTATACTTGGATTAGGGTGTTTCTTTTTTTCTGGTGAAATACAAAAATATGTCACAAAGGACATGACTGAGCACAGCCAAAGAATCATTGGATGGCTTGCCTTGAGTTTTATACCAGGCAGCATAAATTATATTTTTGGTGCCTTTTTTCAGGCAACACACCGTGAGCGTTTACTGTACAGGATTTATGCAGGTGTTGCTGTGCTGTCGATAATTTTAAATTACATTTTTATTCCGCATTGGAAGGGTGAAGGATCTGCGCTGGTGTGCATGATATCACAAAGCATATTGCTACTGATCAGTAGTGTATTCATCTGGGAAGAAATTCGGCGTATAGGTATTCAGTTTTTCAGGTGGATGATCTTCAGCCTGCTAACTGCAGGTATCATGTATGTAGTTCAAAAGAGTTCCTGGGGTGATTTGTCATTTCGGCTTTTTATACTGTTTGTTTCCTTACCTTGCCTGGCATATTTAACAGGCGTTTTGCGGCCTTCAGATATCCGCGAATGGATTGCAGATACAAACAAATAGTTTCTTTAATTCACAATTTTACGCCCCTGTGCAACTTCGGTCTCATGAATGATCTTACTCGCTCTTTTCAGATCCACGAGCAATGCGTTAAATGCTGACTCAGAAGAGGTATCATAAATCTGTCCGTTATAAGTAATTTTACCGCTATGGGCATCCCACTCTTTACCAAATAAAACAAATCTCGACCTCATCTTAGGGCTTGCTCCAAATATCAGGTATTTGGCATTCGAGCTGTCATCGAAGCTTATTGCCATACGATCCTCTTTGGGCATAAACAGAAGTGTTCCGGGAGTTCCGCTTTTGATGATAATCTGTTCAATCTTTTGTCCGTCCCTGATTCTTATTTTTCCATTGGAGATCGTGCTTTCACCGGTACTTAGTCTTCTGGACAATATCAGGTCATTCGCAAGATAAAACTGAACATGTTTAAGATCTTCACTTGACCAGCCATTTTCTTTGATCATCTCACCGGACAAAGGTGTTAAGCGCGGGCTGCACGAAAAAGTCAACATAATTAGAGCAGATCCCAAAGCTAGAGCTGAAAATTTTGAATTTATCATCGTTAGAATTTTTTTCGAAAGTATTACAATGGATGATTTGAGGTACATTTATTAAACTATATTTAACGCGGTGTAAATTGTTTTAATGAATAATTAACGGATTGAAATGGGTTTGCCAGAGATATGTAAAGTTTGGCAGAGTTCAATTTGAATCGCATAATTATAAATGTTGTCTGTTATTGGACGGGCAAGTTGGAAGATTGTTTAAAAAGTAACGGATATACAGAATTGAATAATTTGGACATTATATTTGCGAGACGAGCTTACGATGTCGCAACAATCTTCTATTCAGTACTTTTACGAGATTGATGGCTATGCAATAGATGAACAGGAGACCAGTTCATGGCTTCAATTTTATCTAAAGGTTAAAGGTGAAAAGCTATCTGTACTGCGGATCATTTTTTATTCCGATGAGAAGTTACTAGAGATGAACCAGCAATATCTGGGTCATGATTATTATACGGATATTATTACTTTTCCTCTTTCAAGACATCCTATAGAAGCTGAACTTTATATTAGTGTGGATCGTGTAAAAGACAATGCGCTTCAATTCGGCGTTGCCGGGGATCAGGAAATGCGAAGGGTGATCATCCATGGTCTACTCCATGTCCTCGGTAATGAGGATAGCAGTGTCGAACTTAAACAGTTGATGAGCTTAAAAGAAGATGAGGCTTTGCGGATGTTCAATTCCAGGGAATGGGATCAATGAAGTGAAAACATAAGGCTTACATAAACAAGCAGGGTCAATAAGAATATAAATATTGCTGAATAACAGATTAATAAATATAATTATATTATTATATT
>JAIBCI010000045.1 GCA_019694255.1 Saprospiraceae bacterium | reverse complement strand
TTATCAATCTGAAGGACTGGTCTGAAAGAAAAAGAACCATTTCCGAGGTGATGAAAGACCTTGAGGAGAAATCAAAAGATATCAAAGGTGCCAATATTGAATTTTTCCCTCCACCAGCGGTACCAGGCTATGGTGCAGCAGGAGGATTTGAACTCAGGGTTGTAGACAAAGTTGGTACCGGTGATTATAAGTTGATGGAGACGGTAACCAAGGATTTTGTCAAAGAGCTGAACAAACGCAAAGAACTGTCCAACGTTTTTACTTTCTACAGCGCCAGCTTTCCTCAGTATTTACTGGTAGTCGATAATGATAAAGCGCAACAAAAAGGAGTATCGATTGGCAATGCCATGGAAAACCTCTCAACTTTTATCGGATCAAATTATGAAACAAGCTTTATCAAATATGACCGTCAATATAAAGTCATGGTGCAGGCTTTGCCGGATTATCGTGTAACGCCTGATGATGTATTAAAATACTATACCAAGAATGACAAAGGTGAAATGGTGCCTTACAGCGCCTTCATGAAATTTGAAAAAGTTTTTGGTCTATCGGAGATTACCAGACATAACCTCTATAATTCTTCAGAGGTAAGTGGTGGTCCTGCACACGGATTCAGCAGTGGTACCGCGATGGATGTCGTCACTGAAGTAGCAGCCAAGACCCTTCCAAAAGGTTGGGGCTTTGAATGGTCTGGTATTTCGCTGGACGAATCCCGTCAGGGCAATCAGGCGATCTTTATTTTTATTATCTCACTCATCTTTGTCTATCTCGTTCTTTCGGCGCAGTATGAGAGTTTTGTGTTGCCCCTTCCTATTATCCTTTCGCTGCCCATCGGTGTATTCGGAGCTTTTTTCCTTTTGATGGTGACGGGCCTCGAAAACAATATTTATGCACAGATCGCGATGGTCATGCTTATCGGTATACTTGGCAAGAATGCAGTGCTGATTGTTGAATTTGCCGCACAGCGACACGCGATGGGACAAAGTGCACTAAAAGCCGCTGTTGAAGGAGCAGGCGCCAGATTAAGACCCATCCTGATGACCTCCTTTGCATTTATTGTAGGAATTCTGCCACTTGTTTTTGCAACTGGACCCGGAGCTATTGGCAACAGAACAATAGGTACTGCCGCTACCGGTGGAATGTTGATTGGATCCATTTTCGGCGTTCTCCTGGTACCGGGACTATATTATTTCTTTGCAAAAATATCCGAAAAGAATCCGCTAGTTAAAGATGAACAAGAGAATCCACTCACAGAAGAAATTGAAAGCAATGAGGAATAGAGCCTATTTAATTATACTTCTCCTGATGATTTTCATGGGAGCCTGCAAAACGCCGGCGCTCATCGAAGAACCTAAAATGCTCAATCTGCCGGCATTCTTTGGCAACGCGAAGGATACTACCAGTATCGCATCGCTACCGTGGCGTAACTATTTCAAGGACCCATTACTTCAAAAACTGATTGACACGGCACTCACCAATAATCAGGAACTGATGATGGTGCTCCAGGAAATAGAAATGGCGCGCAATGATATCAGGGTCAGGCAGGGCATGCTTTTACCCTTCGTAACGGGCCGTGGTGGTGCAGGAATCGATAAAGTGGGTCGTTATACAAGCCAGGGGGCGGGCGACGCATCGACAGATATTTCTCCAGGCAAAAAAGTGCCGGATTGGCTGACGGATCAGGTGGCCGGTGCCTACGCGCATTGGGAAATCGATATCTGGAAAAAACTTCGCAACGCCAGACAGGCCGCTGTGCAGAGGTATCTCGCAACGGTCGAAGGTAAAAACTTCGTCATCACCTCGCTGGTGTCTGAGATCGCTGGGGATTATTATGAGTTACTCGCCCTGGATAATCAACTGGAAATTGTCAGACAGTCCATTACCTTACTCAAAAATGCACTCGAGGTTATCCGCATACAGAAAGAAGGTGCAATGGTCAATGAACTGGCCGTTAAAAAATTTGAAGCCGAAGTATTCAACTATCAGGGGCAGGAGTTTGAAATCATTCAAAAGATCCGGGAGACGGAGAATGAAATCAATTTTCTCCTGGCCCGCTATCCTCAGCCAATAGAGCGCGACAAAACGCTGTTTATCAACATGACGCTTCCTGCAGTGAGCGCAGGAATTCCTTCTCAACTCCTGCAGCGCAGACCAGACATTCGCCAAGCTGAAATGGAACTCGCGGCATCAAGACTGGATGTCAAAGTCGCCCGTGCTGAATTCTATCCTTCGCTGGAACTGAATGGCGCTCAGGGGCTCAATGCCTTTAGGCCCGACTATCTGGTACGGCTTCCGGAATCCATGATCTTCTCCTTGGCCGGCGAGCTAACTGGTCCCATCTTCAATCGATCCGCTATTTCGGCCGAATACCGCAATGCCAATGCGCGCCAGATTCAGTCATTGTATCATTATCAACAGACCATACTCGGCGCCATGAAGGAAGTTTCGACCGAATTGTCGAGAATTGAAAAACTGCAAAAAATCTATGAGCTCAAATCGCAGGAAGTAGAAGCACTTAGCCGAAGTATCGACGTGTCGAATGAATTATTCAAATACGCCAGAGCCGATTATCTCGAAGTGCTCATGACGCAGCGTGACGGTCTCGAATCGCGTCTTGAATTAATTGAGACAAGGTTGCAGCAGATGATGGCGACCACGCATTTGTATAAATACCTGGGTGGCGGCTGGAACTAAGGCATCAGAAGGCTATTCAGATTAGAATGCAATAATATTGACAATCCCGAGCGTAGGGCATTGCGCGTTGTAAAGTCCTGCGAGTATAGAACCGTTGTAAACAGATTACAGCCAACGCAAGATGGTATTTTTCAGAACAGTACGGCATACAATGTTTTAACTTTACCGCAGAGCACTTCAGCGTGCTCGCAATATGGCATCGTCACATACGCATTCACATCATCATCACGATCATGATCACTCCCGGATTGCCCGTGAAAAGATCAACACGGCTTTTCTAGCCGGCATCTCTCTCAATCTGATATTCGTGATGATCCAGATCGTGGTGGGTCTGCGGATTCATTCACTGGCGTTATTGTCTGACGCCGGTCACAACTTCGCCGATGTGGGATCACTGTTTATTTCGATGATCGCGTTCAGATTGTTGCGTTCGAGATCCAATCCGAATTACACCTACGGATACCGTAAGACATCTGTGTTAACCGCCCTGTTCAACGCCATGTTGCTGCTGGTTTCGATTGGTGCCATATTGTATGAAGCGGCCCATCGGTTTTTGAATCCGGAACCCGTGCAGGGACTGACCATAGCCTGGATCTCCGCCATTGGCATCGCGATTAATGCAGGCTCAGCATTTCTTTTCTACAAAGACAAAAATAAGGACATCAATCTGCGCAGTGCTTTTGTACACCTGTTGGGAGACGCCGTCATTTCGATCGGACTTGTGATGGGAGGAGTCATCATATGGTACACACAATGGTACTGGCTGGACAGTCTTCTGGGTGTGATCGTAGCGGTGATTATCCTTTGGATGACCTGGTCATTATTCAAGGAAAGCATGCGACTCTCGCTGGACGGTGTGCCGCATCACATCGATCTTTTAGAAGTCCGCAAAGAAGCGCTTGCGATCCCGGGCATTGCCGCGTTACACCATCTTCATGTCTGGGCGATCAGCACGACGGAAAATGCGATGACGGCACATCTCGTCCTCGCAAAGGAATTCAGTGCCAACGAAATTGCAGCCATCAAGACAGAACTACGCCATAGCATGCATCATCTGGGAATACATCATCTGACCCTTGAGACAGAGGTTAACGGGCAACCCTGCAGCGCTGAAGACTGCGATTAATTTTATAGTGTTACGAGCGCAAGAAAATTTTTGGTGGCCGCGATCAAATTCTCATGGAATAGATAAATTGCCAACAAGCATCATCAATTCATCCTACCATCTTGTCAAAAGAATTTGAATCTTCAGAATTATTGGGCGGCAGGTTTCCACAACTGGATCTTATTCCCTTCCGGATCCAGGATATGGACAAATTTACCGTAATCGTATGATTCAATCTGATCCACGATGGTGACGCCTGCACTGCGCAGCTGTTCGACAAGCGACTCCAGGTCCTCCACAATATAATTGATCATAAATTCCTTTGCAGAGGGCTCGAAGTACTTAGTAGTCGCGTTAAAAGGATTCCATTGGGTCAGTCCTTGTTTAGAAGGGTCGTCATGTTCCCGCCATTCGAAGCTCGCGCCGTAGGGTCCGGCATCAATGCCCAATTGCGTATGGTACCATTCCTTCAAGGCCGCAGGATCATTTGCTTTGAAGAATATCCCGCCGATTCCGGTTACTTTTTTCATGTGCTTATATTATTTTATGAATGTGAAAATTGAATATTTTAGTATGGGAACGCATGTACAATGTTGTACATCGGATGGTTAAGATTTTGCCATAAATACATCTGGTGTCATAATTTTGATCTTTGCTTTCTTAAAGTCCTTAGTATTTCTTGTAATTAAAATTTGAAGATTATTTTCTATAGCAGTATTATATTGAATTGCATCCTCAAAATCATTAAAGTTAGAAGCAATTGAAAGTTCTATGATTTTATCGTCAACCGGCAGGATATTCACGAGGGTCTTGAATTTAGCAATCGCTTGCCTGGAATCTTTGCGTTTATATTGTTGCGTTAAAATGTAGTCAATATTGGCAAAACATAAAGAAGAAACATATACCTTTATTTTACCTAAGTCGGCTAGCGAAAATAGTCTTTCGGCCATTACGTTATTGGGTTTTCTGCCAGTCAGTACATCAAGACAAATATCCGTATCTACAAATACCTTTGTCATTTAGTATATTTTTTTAGGATATGTTTTTTATAATCCTTTCTATAGTCTATTTTTTTGTCGAGATCACTTCCATCTGATAAGCTTTTGACAAGAGGAGTAATATCATCTCCGCTAGGATTAGCTTGAGAAGTTAAAAGTTCCAAATAACTTTCAACTAGTTTTGAGAGGCTTGTATTTCTCCTTCTTGCATAGGTTTTTGCTTGTTCAATCACCTGACTATCAAGCTTTAATGTCAATTTATTGTCCATCACAATTTGATTATACGTATAAAATTAAAAATAATGTACGTATCTTGTTTTGAAAAAAATAATTACTGAATTAGGCCTGTAAAATACGTAATAAATGCTTAACTTAGAGCAAATTATAAACAAGAAATGGAAAAAAAGTTTGATAGTTTGAGCATTTTTGAATTCCAAAAGTTATTTCCTGATGAAG
>JAIBCI010000082.1 GCA_019694255.1 Saprospiraceae bacterium | reverse complement strand
CAAACACCACGAATTTTTGGCTGCATTTTTGAGCGAAGCTTGCAAAAATGATGACAAAAATTAAAGTCTATTAACCACTGTTATTGCCGCCCAGCCGCGAGCTTTTCTTTGCGTTACTTTCTTTTGGCGGCACAAAAGAAAGTAATAATTCAATGAACAGAGAACAGATTCATTGCTTTACTTTATAGCCATGTGAGACGTAGGAAGGAGCACCTACAAAGCTTAATTTTACTTTCATAATATCACCCCTCCAGGTCTCCTTATAGAAAGACCCTTTGGCAGCAATGCCTGTTTATCTCAACATGATATTTTACTGCACCTTTTGCAAAGTTCCAAAAATCTTTTACCTGAAAGGAAACAGGAATATCTAATAAATACGTCTTCTTTTTTGCGAACCAACTACCCAATAAACTCCATCGCCTCATCAACATCCTTTGCGGATCCGATGATGATGGAGCAACGCTGATGCAACGCATTGACCTCAAGATCAAGGATGCGTTCATTATTTTCGTTGACGCTTTTGCCACCGGCTTTTTCGATGAGCATACTCAGCGGGTTGCATTCATAGAGTATACGAAGTTTGCCTTCTGGATTGGAGCGCGTAACGGGATACAGAAAGATACCGCCAAGACAAAGGGTGCGGTGCACATCCGCAACCATACTGCCGATGTATCGCAACGCCTTATTTTGACCGGCACAATGATCGAGATATCGGCTGATCCCCGGACTAAAGCTTTGGCTATAACCCTGGTTGATACTGTAATATTTGCCGCGCTCCGGGATGCGCATATCCGGATGACTGAGACAAAACTCACCCACGCCGCGGTCGTAGGTAAATCCATTGACGGATTTACCGGTAGTGTATACAAGCATTGTCGATGTGCCATATAGGACATAACCGGCTGCAACCAGTTCGGAACCCCTTTGACAGAAGTCTCTCTTCTCCAGGCGGCGATCCTCATGGGATAGCCTTTTGTATATTCCGAAAATGGTTCCAACAGAGATATTGACATCAATATTGGAAGATCCGTCCAGCGGATCAATCACAACAACATAACTTGAGCGAAGTAGATTCCGGTCATAAAAGTCGATGAAGTCTTCATTCTCTTCTGAAGCGACGCCTGCACAGATACCGGAATTGCGCAGGTATTCGATCATCATGTCATTGGCATAAATATCCAGTTTTTGCACGGTATCTCCCGTCGTATTGATGCCTCCGTCAAGCCCGAGTATATCGAGAAGTCCCGCTTTGTTGACCACACGGTTTATAATTTTGGCAGCAATGCCTAAATGCCGGAGCAGACCGCTAAACTCACCGGAGGCGTCCTGCATGCTTCGCTGGCCTGTGATGATAAACTCATCCAGCGTGGTCCTTCTGATCATAAAAGGGGGTTTTGGCGGCAAAGTTAAGGTAATTTACCAAAGGCAGGAGTATGGCCATGCCATTGCCAATCTTCATTGTTGTGCATTTAACCATTTGGCTGCTGAGGTGTTTACCTCTTCATTGTGAAAAATCTGTCCACACTGAATCGCTACATCGGTCAATATCGCGGCAAACTGGTGTTGGGTATTGTATTTGTTTTTCTGTCCAATTTATTTCGTGTATTTCAACCGCAGCTCATCCGAGATGCACTGGACCAAATCGTAGATTATATCAAAAGTCCTGTGGCACAAAGACAACCTGAAGTTCTGGTGCACCAATTGATGTATTTCGGATTGGTGGTGCTCGTATGCGCCCTGCTCATGGGCCTTTTCATGTATTTCATGCGGCAGACGCTGATCGTCATGTCCAGGCTGATTGAATATGATCAGCGCAGAGACATCTTCGCGCATTATCTGAAGCTGGACAGCACATTTTATAAAAAAAATAAAACGGGAGATATCATGTCGCGCATCAGCGAAGATGTCAACAAGGTACGCATGTATCTGGGACCTGCCTTCCTGTATGGGTTTAACCTGATCTCGCTTTTCATCGTGGTAATCTTCACGATGTTTAAAGTCAACGCGACGCTTGCTTTTTACACGCTGCTGCCATTGCCGTTGCTAAGCCTGATCATCTACAAGGTGAGTAATCTGATCAACCAGCGAAGCGAAAAAATCCAGAAGCAACTCGCCAGAATCACGAGCGTCGCCCAGGAAGCTTACAGCGGGATCCGGATCATCAAGTCTTTCAACACCTCCGGTGACTGGGAGCGTTATTTTGGACGTGAAACCGGAAGGTTCAGAAACCTCAGCATGCAGCTCGCAAGGGTGGACTCGATGTTTTTTCCGTCCATGTTCCTGCTGGTTGGCATCAGCACCCTGCTGACGATTTACATCGGTGGATTGAGCGTATTTGAAGGCAGCGTGACGGCCGGCAATATTGCGGAATTCGTGATCTATATCAATATGCTAACCTGGCCTGTGAGTGCCATTGGTTGGTGCGCATCGATCATTCAGCAGGCGGAAGCGTCACAAAAAAGAATCAATGAATTTTTGAGCCTGGACCCCGCACTTCCTCTGGCAACACAACCGTCATCAATGCCGAAAGATCTCACACTGGATTTTCACCATGTGGCTTTCAGCTATCCGGAGAGCGGCATTACTGCACTTCAGGACCTGAATCTGAACATCCCGCCGGGCAGCAAAGTTGGGATCGTCGGGAGAACCGCCAGTGGCAAATCAAGTCTAGCCGAACTGCTCCTGAGGATGTATGACCCACAAAAGGGAGCGGTGACAATTGGCGGCATCGACTTGCGCCGACTGAACCCTGAGGAACTACGGAGACATATAGCCTATGTTCCGCAGGATGTATTTCTGTTTTCGGATACTGTCGCAGGTAATATTTTATTCGGCACTTCGGAAGCCGACACCAACCCGGCAACAATGCGTGAAATGGCACGCATCGCGGCAGTCGAAGAAGAGATTATGTCATTTCAGGATCAGTATGACACCATCATCGGAGAACGAGGCGTCACCCTTTCCGGAGGACAGAAACAAAGAATCAGCATCGCGAGAGCCCTGATGAGAGATGCCCCGATTGTGATCCTTGATGACTGCCTTTCCGCTGTCGACAATATCACCGAGGAACAGATATTCAATGGGCTGCTGCCGCTCCTCGAAGGCAAAACGCTACTGCTCATCACGCACCGTATTGCCCAAACGCGCTTCATGGACCGTATTTTGGTAATGAGTGACAGCCGAATCATCGAAGAAGGTACCTACGATCAGCTCATTGAGGCGGGAGGTTTCTTCAAAAAACTGCACGACATAGAGACAGACTCCCAACGCCAGGCCGCCAGACTGCTGGCATGATCATACCGGATAGACCCTGGTCTATCCTTGATAACAGAAATCAAGTAATACTTCGAAAACGAGCCGAACGTGACAAACTTTATCAAGTGTCTGATATTCAAATAATTGAACTAATTAAAAACCTAAAAGTCACCCTGCTTTAATCGACTGGATTGGCCAGGCAAGCCTTGACCTTAACAACGAGGGGATGATTTTTATCAGTTTGACTATTTTTACTAGGCGAAATAACCAATTTTTAATCCATGGACAAGAATATCGAAATCGTTTATTCGAATAAAATGCGTGCCGGCAGAAAGCGTACCTATTTTTTTGATGTCAAGAAAACCAAAGGCTCCGATTTTTATATTTCAATTTCTGAAAGTACGCGCAAACTGAATGGCGAAGGGTATGACAAGCACATGATCTTTCTGTATAAAGAGGATTTTAACCGTTTTGTCGAATGCCTTCAGCAAGCAGTCAATGAAGTCAAGACAAACTTATTGCCGGATTTTGACTATGATGCATTTACACACCGGGAACCGCTACAGGATCGAACAGATGGGGACTCCGATCTTCCGGACGAAAATAGCATGAGTTGGTAGTCACAGGCATCAGCCTTCGAGTTCGTCAATCTCCAGATTCATGAGAAACTGTCGTAATTCAGCCAGATCGTGCGCCTCACGATGGGTCTCACAGACATTGGTTCCGGTCATCAGAATCTCCCGGCATTTTAAAGTCTGACCTGTCTGCTTATAAAGGCTGGCCAGATGATAATACAGACCGGTGTAAAGCGGATCCTGTCTCCTCAATTCTTCCATTAATTCGATAGCCGCGATGGGGTTGCCCTCCCCCTCATACTCTTTGGCGAGTGCAAAAAGTACAAAGCTGTTTTGGGGGTCTTCAGACCGCATGAATTCAAGTTGTAATTTGCGATTCAAGTCTCGGTATTATAGTTCGGGCGCAAATTATGAACTATCTTTGACCCCAAGGAAAGGTTTATGAATTTACTTGTCTGTATCAGCAAAACACCCGATACTACCTCCAAAATTGCCTTCGATGCCTCCGGTAAAAAACTGCTGGAAGACGGAGTTCAGTTTATTCTCAATCCGTATGATGAATGGTACGCTTTGGTGCGCGCCATAGAATTGAAGGAACAGTTTGGAGGGCAGGTGGACGTCATTCATGTTGGCGAGGCTTCTTCCGAAATGATTATCCGCAAAGCACTGGCCATTGGCGCAGATGCAGCATATAGAGTGGATATGACACCGGCCGGCTCCTGGGATACTGCATCGCAGATTGCTGCTTTTGCGAAGACACGAAATTACGATCTGATTTTTCTCGGCAAGGAGACCATTGACTACAATGGCTCGGAGGTTGGATCAATGCTGGCCGGAATATTGGATCTGCCCTATATTGCCTATGCCTCCAAACTAACCATCAACGGCCAAATTGCGACACTGGAATCAGAAATTGAAGGAGGAATAGCAGTATCTGAAGTCAACCTACCCATGGTGTTAAGCTGTGCCAAGGGTATGGCCGAACAGCGAATCCCCAATATGATGGGCATTATGAATGCCAAAAAGAAACCCCTGGAAGTAGTGTCTCCAACCGATGTTCATCAGCATATCAGACTGGAAAGATTTGAACTGCCACCGGCAAAATCATCTGTAACCATGATTGCGCCAGATGATATTGACAAACTTGTAGACATCTTTCATTCAGATTTGAAAATTATTTAATCACATCGATCCATGATTCTCGTACTTACCGAAATATTTCATCAGCAAATCAAAAGAACCAGCCTTGAATCCCTTACGCTGGCGGCACAACTGGCCAAAGCAACCGGCTCCAAAGTCAAGGCACTTTGCATCGGTGACGGAACGCCTTCAGTTGATCTCGGTGATTATGGTGCGGATGAAGTTGTCGTGATCAACGACAGCGCATTGCTGGAGAATGACCAACTCTGCGATTTGATTTGCCGCACGGCTACCAGGGACAATGCCTCGTACGTGATCCTTTCCCTCAACAGTACCGGAAAAAGCACCGCTGGACTGGTTGCAGCTAAACTCAACAAAGGATTAATCTCCGGAGTAACTGGAATGAATACTGATTCGGGCAATCCGCTTTTTAAGAAAAATGTATTCTCAGGCAAAGCCTCAGCCTGGTATTCCGTAGATCAACATGGTGCCGTTGTGGCAACACTTCCGAACGGGATCAGCCCGGTGTCAGGTCAGGGCAAACAGACGAGCCTCAGCACCAGCAATAGCGAATGCGTAACTTCCAAAATTAAAAGATTAGAACGCAGATTACAAGCTGGCAAGACGCCTTTGGCCGAAGCCTCTGTTGTAGTTTCTGCAGGCCGCGGCATGAAAGACCCCTCCAACTGGGGCATGATCGAAGAACTCTCGGACATTCTAGGCGCGACCACAGCCTGCTCCCGCCCGGTAGCGGATGCCGGATGGAGGCCTCACCATGAGCACGTTGGACAAACCGGATTGGCGATCAGACCCAATGTCTACGTAGCCATCGGCATTTCAGGGGCTATTCAGCACCTTGCGGGTGTCAACAATTCGCGCAAGATCATCGTCATCAACAAAGACCCTGAAGCACCGTTTTTTAAGGCAGCTGATTATGGCGTCTGCGGCGATCTCTTTGAGATCGTGCCGAAGTTAAATGAGGCGCTTAAAAACTTTAAAAGCAAATCATAATTTATACATTTGCCCCGAAGGCAGGTTATGGAAAAGATCGAACTTGAATTGATCGCACTCTCACACAGCGTCACACAGACGCAGAATTATGCCGTGGTACTTGGAGAGGTCGAAGGCAAGCGCAGGCTTCCTATTGTAATCGGTGGCTTCGAAGCACAGGCTATTGCCGTCGTGATGGAACGAATGAATCCCAACCGGCCACTAACCCATGACTTGTTCAAAAATACACTTTCCGCTTTTAGTATAGACATTCGTGAAGTGATCATCAATGACCTGGTGGAAGGAATATTTTTTTCCAAAATTATCTGCGACCGGGACGGTGACATCATGGAGATCGATTCGCGCACCTCGGACGCACTCGCGATGGCCGTGCGCTTCAATTGCCCGATCTATACTTATGAATTCATCATGGAGGGCGCAGGGGTCATCATGGATGAGAATGAAGAAGGTGAAACGGCCAGAACCAGCAAAATATCTGCAGGAGCTCCGGTCTCTTATGAAAAATACTCTACCGAAGAACTCAACAAACTTCTTTCCAAAGTTATCGCAGAAGAAGATTACGAAAAAGCTGCATTAATCCGCGATGAACTAAACCGCAGAAAGTAGATTCTTCTGTAAAAACTTACAACTGTTCTAAAATTATTTGTACAACTTCCATTGAAGCAACATTGGGATTGAAGCCCTTCATCGCATCAAATGGAAAAATTCACGGCAAATAATACCGCCCTAATCCTTTTTCTTCCGCTTGATCTTGAAAAGATCGACTACTTCTTTCTCGGTGAGAAATTCAAACTCGGTAAAGGTGCTGCTGACAAATTTTTTGACATCCTGATATTCTTTGCTCCGCTTATCCTTGTAAAACGCAAGCAGCTTGCTGATGTAATTCATACCCATGGATTCAAGCTCCTGGTTAAATGCGGAATTGTCGAAGATATTCATGTATGCACCAAAAGTCCTGGATAAATCAAAGAAGCTCAAATATTCTCCTTCCGTCAGATTTTCAACCACATGTCTGAATTCTTCAGCGATCATCATTCGCAGACATTCATTGATCTGAGACATGCCCTCGTATTGCGCATAGAAAGCATTTACGGCATCTAGACTGTCTTCATGTACAAATCCTTTGTGGTGAATCGTCTCCATCAGTTTATAATAACGCGACAGATCATCCTGAATACTTGAATCTAGCATTGAAGCAAAACGGAGATCTGTAACAGAACCGAAGCGCATGCCTTCTCGGTAATTCTTTTTAAGAAATGAGAAGTACAATTGATTAAATTGAGGGTTGGACTTTCTCACATCGTTCAGTACCTTGGCAAGATGTGCATCTTCCTGTTGTCCCAGCTCAATAAAATTGGCAACGATGCAAAGCAGGTCGACAAATTCTGGTTCCTGGTACAAACTGCTATTCGACATGAGTTTATGGAGTTCTGCCGTATAGCTGTCATGTTTACAGCGAAATGCAATTCGCTTGAGCAGAAAATTTTTGAGGCTTTGTTCTTCTACCTGCAACTCTGAGACGGTTTGAGGAAAATGTGCGCAGTAAAAGTTGTAGTGAGAAAACTGGTTGCTATAACGATGCAACATATTAGAACGCTCCTGCATGTCATTGAGCCTTACATTGCGCATGCTCTGGAAAAACGCTTTGACTTTTTTATTTTCGATCCGGTCAAGCAAGCTTGCAATCCAGATGTCGCTGCTGAGGGCAAAACCTACCTGTATTGTTTGTCCGATTCGCTGTTTGATCACATCGAAGTTGGCAGATTCAGCAATCGCCAGTACAATATCCTTAAAATGATCTTGCGGACGGTTGTATTTCATATTTTCTTCGCTGTAAGTCCCGCGCAAGACACTATAACCCAGTATCCTGGGCAGAAATAATCCTTCAAATGCGGGATTGAGGATGACCTTTTCGAGTTCCATGAGCTGTAATGGATGGTGCTCAGCTACCTCTTGATAAATCTCTGCGATCAGAGGTTCATAGGTCTCCTGCAGCACCTTATAGGATTCGGGACTTTCGTCATCGAGATATTGGGCGAGTTCATCGGAATTTTGAATAAGTCCGGCCAATTCGGAAATCCGCTCTTTATAATCGTCGTTAAGATTTTGTAACATATCCTGGTTTATTGGTTTTAAATGAGAAACCCAGGTAGGAATATGCGCCTACCCAGGTCATTTTATTCTTTAAAAAACAATTATTCCTTTAAATTACTATCGAATTAAACAATACTGAAAGAATTAAATTTCGAAATTACAAAATTATCGAAATATTACTCCTCAGCACTGGCCGCATTTTCTGATTCAGCACCTCCTCCTGCAGCACCTTCTTCAGCACTTTCAGCGATCGGTTCAGTTGCTTGAGCCTCCGCAGAAACTTCTTCCAGAACTTCCTTCACCTTTTTCTCGCGGGTTACGGAATTCAGTTTTGCGTGAAAATCAGAGATTTCCATCAGGTTTTTATTGACGGCTTCCTGGATCTTGCCTTCCTTCTTGTTGATCCACTCGGCAAGTCTTGCATCGGCAACCTCTTGCGTGATGGCACCTTTGGCCACTCCCATTTGCAGGTGTTTCTTGAACATGACCCCCTTATATCTGAGAATCGCGCGAACAGTATCTGTCGGTTGGGCCCCTTTAGTAATCCATTCATAGGCCTTTTCGCGGTCGATTTCTATCTGTGCGGGCTTTGAAATTGGATTGTACATTCCCAGTTTTTCGATAAATCTACCATCTCTTGGGGCGCGGGCATCCGCAACAACGATGTGATAATAAGGTGCTTTTTTGCGTCCGTGACGCTGCAGTCTGATCTTGACGGCCATTTTTGCTAAATTTTTTAGGTTAAATAATGATCTGGGCCTGGGCTGCCTCACCCGGACAATCCGGCCATAACAGCTTTAGCGCCGCAAAGATAGACCAAATTCAATGAATTAGAAAGTTTTTCGATACACACCGGCTATATCCAAGTCATTTACCTGGTTCCTAATCTACTGCAAAGCGGCCTTATGATTATAAAGTCACTTCAATCTGACAAGTTAATATTTCCTTGCATCAAATATCATCGTCTTCGAATAATAACATTATGAATCTATTATATATTACATTTATATATATACCTATTTCTAGTCATTAAATTATACAGCTCAATGTCAGGGGCGTGTTAGAGTATAAGGCTTTCCTCCGGACCTGCCTTGGCACTCTGGAGCTTCAACACCTCATAAACCATATCCGTGAGACGGTCAAAGGCTTTTAGATCAGCACCGCGAAGAATCTCATCACGTATATGGATGCTCAAATAGTAGTTGACGCCATCCATATAAAATTGATGGTTTTGAAGACACAACTGACGCACATCATTGGTAAAATAACGTCGGATCACGGGTTCAAATTCGCCACTCAGAAGGAATGAATCCGAAAACTGAATATCCTCTGAAAAATCAATGTCTCTCCTTCCGAACCATTCTGCTAATTTGGAAAAAAATCCTTCCGGTGTAAGCTTGAATTCCGGAAGACCGAGAAGCTTGCTGTCATAAAGCTTGACCGTCTGTCGGAAACGTCGGTGGCTATTCCCTGATGAGATGGTATATTCATAGTCAAAGAGATAGACATTTTCCTGAAGATTTTTCATGGAAATCATATTTCGTATGGTTCTTTGGTTACCATAGCGAAAGAGTTTAAAACCAGACATCTGATTAATCAGACCCAGATCATGCACTTCCTGAAAATCCATATTTTTCTGAAATGCATATTCGCGCATTTCATCTTTTCTGCGTGCTTGTTCTCCTGAGAGGACATCGATGATTCTCCTGATCCGCTTACCTAACATATTACAATGGAATATTGCCGTGCTTTTTCCTTGGAAGCTGATCTACCTTGTTAACCAGACTTGCAAATGCACGGATGAGTTTAAATCTGGTTTGAGATGGCTCAATAACCTCGTCAATAAATCCCCGTGCGGCTGCATGATAAGGGTTTGCAAATTTGTCTGCGTATTCGCGCTCTTTTTCTAAAAGAGCCGCTGCAGGATCATTTGCGCTTTCAATTTCTTTCTTAAAAATGATCTCACTCGCACCACGTGCACCCATCACGGCGATCTCTGCACTTGGCCATGCGTAATTAAAATCAGATCCGATATGTTTGCTATTCATCACATCATAAGCTCCCCCGTAGGCTTTGCGAGTAATCAGGCAAATACGCGGCACTGTGGCCTCGCTGAATGCATACAGCAGCTTCGCACCGTTGGTGATGATCCCATTCCATTCCTGGTCCGATCCGGGCAGAAAACCTGGAACATCTTCAATGACCAGCATCGGTATATTGAAACAATCGCAGGTTCTGACGAATCGAGCGCCTTTTTTAGAAGCATTAACGTCCAGACAACCTGCAAGCACCATCGGTTGATTGGCAATAACCCCAATACATCTTCCAGCGATTCTTGCAAAACCTACAATAATGTTACCGGCATATTCTTCGTGTATTTCAAAAAATGATTCAGCATCTACGAGTGAAAGTATGATCTCTTTCATATCATAGGGCTGATTGGGGCTGACAGGAATCAAATCTGCCAGGCCGGGCCGGCGCTCATCTGCTGCTTCATATTCAAGATCCGGAACGCTCTCTTCACAGTTTTGCGGTAGATAGGCGATTAACTTTTTAATTTGAGCAATGCACTCCACATCATTGGCAGACGTCAACTGGGCAACTCCGCTTTTGCTGGCATGCGCATGTGCGCCACCCAGGTCTTCAGAACTGATCTCTTCATTGGTAACTGTCTTGACGACATTAGGTCCGGTGACGAACATGTAAGAACTGTGTTCGACCATTAATATAAAATCCGTAATTGCAGGTGAATACACCGCCCCACCGGCACAGGGTCCCATGACGGCTGAAATCTGTGGGATGACACCGGAAGCCCTGACATTTCGGTAGAAAATATCTGCATATCCTCCCAACGAACGCACGCCCTCCTGTATCCTGGCACCACCAGAATCATTCAGGCCAATCAAAGGCGCACCATTTCGCATTGCGAGATCCATCAAGCGACATATTTTTTCTGCATGTGTCTCAGACAGTGAGCCGCCGAATACTGTAAAGTCCTGTGCAAACACATATACCAACCGCTGGTGAACGGTTCCGTAAGCAGTGAGTACCCCGTCACCGTAAAACACCTGTTCATTCATTCCAAAATCTGATGTGCGGTGAGTGACCAGCGCCCCCAATTCTTCCATGCTTCCGGGATCAAGCAATAGTTCTACTCGTTCTCGTGCAGTTAGTTTGCCCTTTGCATGTTGAGAATCAATACGCTTTGACCCGCCACCCTGTGCCGACAATCGCAACTTGTCACGCAATTCGTCAATCTTCTTTTGCATCATAGGGAGGCGAAGTTAAGCTAGAAATGAATTTGCCTATCGCTTTTATGAACACAATAAGTGGGTTTGGTTTTCAACCTCCATAACCGCAGCCTGCCCTCGCGGCGCCCTCAAAAACCAAATTGATACCATACACAATCACTCATTATATTTTGTTACAATCAACTTTGTGTATACATCACATTGGTTGCGTGCAATAAATAAAACGCTTTACACTCACGATTGACACTCCTAATTGGCTGATAATGCCCCAATGAAATTGATTGACAACTAAAAAATTATAATGACAAGATGAATCAGGTTAGTTGTGTATTTGCACACAGTGATTGATTAGAGATTAACATGAAAAAAATGCAAATCCAACAAATCCAAGGCATCCTAGACTTTACGAAAATCATACTTATCCGATGATCCAACTACGGCTCATTGACAAGCCTTGCAATATTAAATCCTATTGATTAACAATAAAAAGTTTGGATTGTGTAAAGCGGCCTGAAGAATTATGGATTTTGACACCGTAAATATACTTACCGTCAGGGAGGCCACTGGTATCCAGCAACAGAGTGTGTTCGCCTTGTTGTAACAATCCAAAATCTGAATTGCATATAGACTGTCCTGAAGGAGACATTATGTCTATAGTTACAATCGATGCTGAACTGAGACTTAGCGGGACTGAAGTCTGCATTTGGCATGGATTAGGATAATTCTGCCTGATCTGAAATTGCTGAAGAGTAAGGGCATCAACTCCGAGACTTCCCGCATTGCAATAGGCATCCCACTGCAAGGAAAAGCCTTTGGTGATATCACCTGTTATCGTTGACATCTCAGTGGCAGTGCCGTCAGAGAATACATTATCGCTTTTGTTAAATGTATAACCGCTCATGCCTTTGGTATATCCGTATTGTGTTGCACCATTGACTTGTTCAACAACACTCCCCGTACCTTCGGGAAATGCGATCTGACTAATCAATAGAGAATTTCCATTGGCATCGTAAATATGCACATGAATGTGTGTAGCCCTGCCGGTATACCAACCTGGAAAAATTGATTTGAATGCTACCCTGCCTTGACTGTCCGTAACCTGACGGCCGCGTAGAAAGTCCTGATTAGTAAAATCAGGCTTTTGCATTTGAGTACCACCGTATTGTGAATAGTAGCCATCCTTGTCACAATGCCAGATATCAACGACAACGCCCGGGACGACATTGCACCCGTTGACATTGTATACCGTAATATTGATATCGAACGTTATTCCAGTGCGCGTGCCTGTAATATCAGTGCGAACCAGTTTGGCTGGAGTTAGCGTTGGAAAAGGACCCGCAGTCTCAGAACTCGCAACAGTGCATGCCTGTGCTTCATTTTGTGTTAGTACTGAAGGTGCAACAAATGCCATTCCAACAAATCCAAGGCTTTTTTTGATAAAACTTTTTCTTTTCACGTTAAAAAATTTATTTCGAATTATTATTTAATTCAATCGTTAGTAAGATGGCAAACTCTGTCAGTGATTCAAATTCTGCATTTTGCAATTCATTATAATAAATTGAATCACCCTGATTCAACAATCTTTCATCGAATTCAAAACTTCCACGAAGACAGGTTACAAAAAGAGATGCTTCTTTTTTTAATACTAGCTTGCTTTTAATACGGCTGTCGAATACACCCATTTTCCAATGATTCAGTAGTCCGGCTCCGAATAACATGTTCTTCGACTCCAACTTAAAACTTGTATGTGTAGGATGATCCAGATTGTCAGCATCAGCAAAGAAATGAAAGGCATAAAATACAATGTCACTATCAAAACCATTGCTGCACTGAAATTCACACGCATCAATTGTAGGACAGAACATGAGCTCTTCCGGTGCAATATTGTATTGGTTCCCTGTTGAATCACAGAGATCCAGAGATCCGACAATTGGTAAAAAAAACAACCCATTACCCAGTGCTGTTGTTCTCCATTCTGATCTGGAATGAAGCATAATCTGTGACATTTCTAACCTATGACCCGCATATGTTAAAAACGATTGAAACTTCTCATTCCGTTCTGACCTTCTCCGCTCTGCTGCAACAAATTCTGAGACATATTTTGAAGCAGAAGTTAATACTTGATCGATCATTGGTTGCTTTGCGATAATTTATTGACAGAATAATTTGATCAAACCGATAAGAAATGTGATGTAATCCTAAAAAGAAAAATTATCCATAATATATTTAACCTCTATGAATATGTAAGTAACAACTTATCCAAATGTACTTCCTCTATGTCAAGAATAAAAGATTTTTATTTAAATACAATATATTACATATACGTAACATTCTGTTATTCAAATATATATAATCTATATTTTGATGTTGAGAGAGCACAATCAAATGAATAATCTCTTGGAAATGAGAATTTTATTTTTTCCAAAAGAAGGATCAAATCCTGAAGCCTTTGATGACAATCTTTAATAAATGCTAAGATGAATCCTTTCTACATCACGATCATCGGATAGGCAAATGGCAACCTTGGAAGAATTACAAGGTCAACCCAATTTCGGGAATAAAGCTTTGAAAAATAGAATTAATCGAAGGACTTGCCGCAAAGACTGAAGGCCAGCGGGCTGAATTCAATTCAAGCTTCCAGGCATGCAGTCCAATGACCGGCGAAGAACTCTCCTGTTCCGCTCCGTATAGATTATCATTGCGAACAGGCAAACCCACAAAGGCAAGCTGCGCACGGATTTGATGATAACGTCCAGTCTTTAAGCCTATTTTCAACAGGCTATATCCACCCGAAATTCCAAGTGTCTCATATTCCATAATGCATGGCTTTGCATTGCGAGGCGCCTTCCCTGCAAAAATCCAGGCACGAAAATTCTTTGGATCCTTGATATGATAATGAGAAAGTGTTTCTGCAGGCTTGGAAGGCACACCGCATACGACAGCGAGATAGGTCTTGAAGACATGTTCCGAATCCCATTCTTGCTGAAGTTGTGTCAATATGTTTTTCCTTCGAGCAAATAATACCAATCCACTGGTGGGCCGGTCAATGCGATGCACAGGAAATATTCGAGCACGTGAGGGATTAATTTTAGAAATGTGATCGCTCAGCCAGTTATATAAATCCGGGTGCCCAAAACGGTCTGGTTCTGTCTGCAACCCACATGGTTTATTAACAGCGATAAGTTCGCGTGATTCCTGGATAATTTCCGGAACAGCTGTATCATCGAATAAGACTGACATCACCTTGCAGATTAGCCAACTCACCGTTGTTCCATTCCAAAATCAGCTGGTAGACATAGACCCCAGGATTGAGACCTACTCCTTTAAATTGTCCATTCCAGCCTTCAATATCAAGATTAGGTTGAAAGTTCTCTTTATGAAAAACAAGTTCTCCCCAACGGTCAAAGATCTGAAGCAAACGTACTTGTTTGTAACTTCCCGGAGCTGCTACGGGATAGAAATAATCATTGATTCCATCGCCGTTGGGACTGAACACATCAGGCACCCAAATTCCGCGTTTGATAACTTGAATTCGGATAGAGGCAGTGGCGGTACATCCATTCTTATTCGTAATCGTAACCGTAAAAACTGTTTCTTCATCGAGTGCGGTCGTTGTTGGATTGGGACAATCCGTACAACTAAGTTTGTCAGAAGGAGACCATTCGATAGATGCAATTGAATCCGCAGGAATTGTGGTTGTAAAATTTAATGTCAGCCCGTTTCCTGCATCAACACTGGCAGAAGGCGGAAGGCTAACCGACACGGCGGAAGGCTGATCAATCGTGAAGTTATTGCTGGTCTCACATCCGTTTTTATCAAGCACCTTGAGTGTATGTAATCCGGGACTAAGATTGGATACAGGCAACCCTGAGATAATATTGCCATCCAATTCATATTGATAAGGTCCGATGCCACCTGTCACTAAAATTTTATTAAGCGATGCGATGTCACCTTGACAATGGGGTTGGTCAAGGCTTGTTTCCACATTGGTTGGCACATTGGTTATTTCGCTCACTTGTACAGAATCGATCACCGAACAACCATTCCGTCCGGTTACTGAAAGGACATACCACCCTGCTTTTGTAGCATTCGCCTGAAATCCATTGTTATTGCCTGACAGGCCTCCCGCCGGACCGCTCCAGAGGAGTTGGAAAGGTGGTGTACCGATAATATTACCTTTAAGAACCACTGATCTGATTTTGCAAGTTAGATCTATCGGAACATCCAATAATAGTGATGGAATCCGGCGGTCTTCCGCAACCTGAATACTAGCTGAAGATTCACAATGATTAATAGTGTCCGTAATTTTTAGTTGGTATCGGCCGGCGAGTGATGCCTTGACCATATTGAGCGAAGAATCTCCATTCAATTTGCCGTTGACTGTAGTCCACAAATACTGATATCGAGCACCGGTTGAGGACCCCGTTGAATTAAGGTCAACCTGATTTTTCGAACACGTGAGGGTATCCGGAATCAGAATGATTGAGGTTGGTTTGACGGTATCAATGGCGACTGAAATTTCATCCGTGTTTGTACATCCATTGCCTGCAGTTACCTCAAGTTTATATATACCAGCTCCAGTGATGACAATGTCTTTGGGATCTCCGGTCCCTACAAATTTGCCATTAATGGTCGACCACAAATAAATTGGTTGATTACCGGTAGCATTGGCACTTCCATTAGCCTTGACACTGGTTATATTGCAATCCAGTTTGAGGTCAGGACCGGCATTGACTTTTGGTCTAACCGTATCGATGCTCACGGAGACACTCGATTCTGCAGTGCATCCGTTGGATTGATCTGTAACGATGATGTTGTATTTTCCTGGTAATATGATGTCGGGATTTGGCTGGTTGGCTCGATTGACTGGCTGACCCAGATCCGACGTCCATTGATAACTAAGATTTCCGCCAGTTGTAGCAGATGCTTTGGCATTGAGCGTAATGAGCATACGCGCGCAAGTCAGTGAATCTGCCTGATCAACCGTTACGCTCGGCTTGTTTGCATCGTTGATGACATTTATTTGTGCGGTATCCATGCAGTTATTGGAGAGATCCGTAAGAATGAGAAAATACTGACCGGCCTTATCGACAATTACCTGACTTCCGGAGTTTGAACCCCTGATCTTGCCATCAGGCGTAGACCATTCAAATTTGAATTGCACACCTGAACTGGAAGCACTTCCGTCGATGGTAATTGTACTGTCACTGCATTTCAGGATTAAATCATTTCCCAGCACGGCATCAGGCTTAATTATATTTTCAAAAACTTCTACGGAATCTGTAATGCTGCAGTGATTGGTCGTATCTTCAATCATAATGTAGTAGATACCTCTTTTTGCTGCGACAGCTTTCAAATTACTATTGCTTCCGTTGATGATTCCGCCTTGCGTACGCCATTGTATTCGCAAATTGGAATTATTGCTTTGTGCATCCAGGCCTACACTTGTTTTACTACAGGTAATCGTATCGGGATTGATCAGGCTAAGCGAGGGAAATGCCCTGGTATCTTGAACGATTAATGTATCTGCACTGGCGCATCCGTTGGCCTGATTGACGATACGTAGAATCACTTTTCCACCAGTTCCTGCAAACTTATTTTTAAGGCTATCTTCAATAACATTTTGCCCGTTTGCCAAGGTCCAGAAATATCGCACGGAAGATGGGTTATTGGTTACATTGGGTATTATTTCCACGATGTCTTGAATGCAATCAATGGTAAGATCACTCCCAAGTTGAACGATGGGTCTGAGCGTATCCGTTTTTACATTCCAGTAAGCAGTATCTGTGCACTTATTCTTCTTATCCTGTATGACGAGTTGATAGGTTCCGGTTTGACCTGATTGAATATTCGGACTTTGATGACGACCGCTAGCATCAGGCAGCTTCCAGTCAAGAAGGTACTTCGATGTATCAGGAATACTGCTGAGCAAGTTGGCCTGTTTTCTGAGACAATCCAGAATGGTATCACCCGTAATTGAGACCACAGGTGAAATGGTGTCTGCATTGACGGTCTTCTCAAGTTCCAGTTTACACCCGGAGGTTACATCTGTAATGGTGACTTTGTATGAATTTGCCTTATTAACGACAACACTTTCTGAACCTAATCCAAATAGAATATCTCCTGCAGGGCTCCAGTCATAAGTGTATACGCCACTTCCAGAAGTCATATTGACACTGATATTAACCGAATCAGGCTTACAGTTGGCCGTCCCATCCGCGCTCATGATTCCTTCAAGTTTATCAGGCGCATCAAAGTCTATACTAGCCTCCTTTTCGCAATGGGTGGATCCGTTATCATATTTAACTTTAATGGTATACGTCCCTGACCCCTGGCCTTGGCTGTCAGCCCGTTGGTTGAAATAATGGTCCCTCCGACGGTTGTCCATTCGTAGGTTATTTTGTTGCCACCGCTTGATCCTGTGGCGAACAGGTCAAATATATCCGAAGAACATTTCGGTTTTAAAGGGATTGTCAGCTTGGCTGTCAGATCAACGATCTCAACTTCTACCTCGTCTTCATCGATGCACTTTTCATAGAGGGCAATGTCATCTAGCGCAAAATCATTACCATAGCTTACCCCGGTCACTTCAGCGACACAGATGGTGGCGGATCCACTGGTTGCCTTAAAACAGGCCATCATCTGGGTCCAGTCGCACATCCCTCCTACCTGACCGCCGCCAATCGGATTTCCGTTGACCGATATCTCGAGAATAGAAGGAGCTACTGGAAATACGAGCATTGAGTATAATTCAAACTGATAGCTGTTACCTGGAATTACTGGTACAGTCTGGCACCATACTTTTTTGCCGGCAGTCGGTGATCCATCAACAAGCCACATATTGCCTGAACCTGACGTGTGGTCACCACAGCTCTGAAAACCTCCGTTGTAGGATTGGGGATTCGTGGCAATCGCGACATTATCCGGCCCAAAACCTTGCCCAAGTGTCTTAAATACATACTCGGTAGAAAAACCCGAAAACCCTCCTTCAAAATTACCATTGACAATCAGATTCGTTGTTCCGACAATTTCTGCAGAAAGTTTGTACTTATAAATTCCAGGCACCTTGGTGGTAACCATGGGGTCAAGAACTTTGGTACTGCTCAAACCTGCCGATGGACTCCACTCATAACTATTCGGATTGCCATTGATCGTTCCGTTGAGCTGTATCATCAACGTTGGATCACAGGTAAATTGATCCGGACCCGCATCCACCAGGCCTTTGCAGTTCTGTGCCTGAACAGATTTAAAGAACAGTATGGTTATAAAAACAGTGTAAAAATATTTATTGATTACTTTATTCCGGAAAAAGCATTCTACAAGGAAGGTTTGCATTGAGGCAAATTTATGCAAACAAATATAAGGCCGTTGGGGACTTTATCCGTCTCTAATTAAAACGAAATGAATTTAGAT
>JAIBCI010000103.1 GCA_019694255.1 Saprospiraceae bacterium | reverse complement strand
CCTCCAACGATAGCTACACTATTTTAAACAGGGGGGATTCCATTGGGAATATTTAATTTTATGCGCCGGAAGCCTTGATATAATTAGGGCCTGATAGGTCGTATTGATTTATTTTGGACAGCAGTGAATTCAAATAATAATTCAAAGGACATTGCAGAATGTATTACTCCATGCAAAGCCTTAAATCTTAAGCCAAAGCAGTTTTAGAATGGTGTTATTAATGTGATGAATTGTTTGTCCTCAATAGACCAGAAAACGAAGGACTAGTTAACAGTTGTTTATGTCAAACTTGAGTCACCACTTGATCCTCAAGTCTTCGATGCCTAGTATGGTCTGTGGAAAAACACCCTGACATTCTTCAAGAAGGTGTTCCAGACTATGATACCGTGATGAATAATGCCCGGTGACGAGTTTTTGTACGTTAGCCTTTGCAGCGATACGAGCAGCCTGTAGGGTTGTTGTATGACCCATTTCCTCTGCTTTTTGTTCCAGGGCCCCATCATAAGTTGTCTCGTGGTAAAGCAGATCCACTCCCTTGATATATTCAATTATTCGCTCATTGTACCTTGTATCACTGCAATACGCATACGATTTGTTGACTTCAATATCCAGAAGTACCTGGTTGCTGCGGAGCACGCTTCCATCCGGAAGCGTTACATCAAGTCCTTCCTTGAGCTTGCGAATATCAGCGATTCGAAGCGGATAACGACTGAGTAATTCTTTATCAAATTTTTTAAAATGATCCTTGTAGCGGAAACAATATCCTATACAGGGCACCCTGTGGTCAAGTGGAAAAGCCGTGATCGTCAGTTTATCGTCCTGCAAGATAACCGATGCGCTGGTATGATCAATTTCACAGATTTGCAGGTCAAAAGCGA
Organism: Saprospiraceae bacterium; assembly: GCA_019694255.1. GTDB lineage: Bacteria > Bacteroidota > Bacteroidia > Chitinophagales > Saprospiraceae > Vicinibacter. Next base: position 57,188 of record JAIBCI010000103.1, on the reverse strand, counting down.
TTTGTGAATGGCTAAGCCGAAGCGTTGTATGAACGAATTCTTTGATTCCGGATGGGCCAAAAATGGTCAATGGATTTTCCCGCTGATAAAGACCCATGGAACTCAGTAATCCGGGCAAACCGTATACATGATCACCATGTAGGTGGGTGATGAGAATATGTCCGAGCTGATTCCAGCGAATTTTATGATTGAACAGCCGTACCTGCGTGGCTTCCCCACAGTCGATCAGAAATAATTCTTCCTGTATATTGAGTAAATGCGCGCTAGGGTGTCTGGTCTTGGAGGGAGTGGCAGAGGAGGTGCCCAATATCAGCAGCTCAAAGCTGTTGCTGTTATTCTTCCTCATCCAATTCACGCTCCATATCCTCCATGTAGACGTAGTCGACGGACTCTTCCATGGTTGGGATCAGCGTCAATATGCCGTCAAGCTTAGAGATCTCGATCAGTTTTTTAATACTCTCGCTGCGAATATTGGTGAGTACAAACGAGCCATAATTCTTCCATAATCGGTTGGCAGTCAGAATGCTGCTCAATCCCGAGCTGTCGATATAGTCAACCTTGCTCAGATCAAAAATAAGATTGCGGACACCTTCATTGCGTAAAAAAACAAACTCGCTCTTCAGCTGTGGGGCGATCAGTGAATTGAGGTTGGATTCTTCCAGACTAAAAACCGCGTACCGGTCCTTTTTGTCTATCTCGTACTTCATATAAATTAGTATGAAATTATATTTTTATAATACTGATAATCAGAAAATTAATCAAAAATGTCTGATATTTACAGGGAAAATTTGCCAAAAATCAGTACTTTTGGTGGCGTAAATGTAATAAAGCATCGGCTATTGTTGAACTATCCGGTGTGCTTATGCATTAAATTAGTGTTTTCCTGCAAAACGAAGCGGTTTGATGGAATATTAAAATGTTGGGATCTTAAATGAATAAAAGATTTTCTTCCAAGGTAAAAAAGGTTCTGGCCAACAGTCGTGATGAGGCCCTGCGTCTTAACCACGATTATATTGGTACAGAACATATTCTTCTCGGTATGTTAGCAGAGAAGGAATGCCTCGCAGTGCAGGTATTGCGCTCACTCAAGGTCAATCTCAATGAATTGCGCAACAGCATTGAGGAAGCCATTCCTGTGCGCAAAGGCGAAGGTGCCAGCTTTCAGGTTGGCAATCTTCCGCTCAACAAACAGGCTGAAAAAGTGCTTAAGTTTACCTACCTTGAGGCCAAGATTTCCAAAGAAGAGGAGATTCATCCGGAACACCTGCTACTTTCCATTATGAAGCATCACGACAACTTAGCCAGTTCCATTCTGGAAGAATATAATGTGGATTATGAGACCTATAAGTCTGAGCTGGACTATATTAATCAACAGGCGGAAGAACAAATTGACTCAGTACCTGAGATAACCAACTCAAGCGATTCGGAATCCTTTGAAGATGAACAGGGTAATAATCCTTTTACCCGCAAATCAGGAAGCAAATCAACCACACCGGTCTTGGATAATTACGGACGTGATGTTACGCGTTTGGCCGAAGAGGGTAAGCTGGATCCGATTGTCGGCCGTGAACAGGAGATTGAGAGAGTATCCCAAATTCTGAGTCGCCGTAAAAAAAATAATCCCATTCTGATCGGCGAGCCTGGGGTAGGAAAGACAGCGATTGTGGAAGGGCTGGCCCTTCGCATCATGCAGAAAAGGGTCTCAAGAACACTGTTTAACAAAAGAATCGTGATGCTGGATCTGGCTGCACTGGTTGCAGGCACCAAATACCGCGGACAATTCGAAGAACGCATTAAAGCCATCATGAATGAACTGGAGAAATCACGAGACGTGATTCTCTTCATTGATGAAATACATACCATCATTGGAGCAGGTGGCGCGACAGGATCACTGGACGCATCCAACATTTTTAAGCCGGCGCTCGCCCGAGGTGAGCTTCAGTGCATTGGCGCTTCTACCCTGGATGAGTATCGACAGCACATCGAAAAAGACGGGGCGCTTGACAGAAGGTTTCAGAAAGTAATGATCAATCCGCCAACGGTGGAAGATGCGCTACAGATTTTGCATAATATCAAATCCAAATACGAAGAGTTCCATTCTGTGAGTTATTCGGATGATGCAATCAATGCCTGTGTGCGACTCAGCGACCGTTACATCACGGACCGCTTCCTCCCGGATAAGGCGATCGATGTGTTGGATGAGGTAGGGGCCCGGGTGCACCTCAACAATATTCACGTACCTAAACATATTGAGGATATCGAAAAACAAATCGATACCGTCAAGGATCAGAAAAATGTGGCTGTGCGCAGCCAGCAGTATGAAAAGGCTGCGGACCTCAGGGATCTCGAGTCCAAGCTTCAGAAAAAACTGGAGACGGCCAAACAGGAGTGGGAAGAAGAATCAAGGACCAAGCGTTTTCCGGTTTCGGAAGAAGATATAGCCGAAGTCGTCGCGATGATGACGGGAATACCGGTAAAGAAAGTGGCGCAAAGTGAGATGAAGAAACTCATACACATGGCGGATGACCTGAAAGCAGTGGTGATCGGTCAGGATGAGGCCGCTTCGAAAATCTCCAAAGCCATCCAACGGAACCGCGTCGGGCTCAAAGACCCCCGCAAGCCAATTGGAACATTTATCTTTCTGGGACCTACGGGCGTAGGCAAGACAGAAATGGCAAAAGCCATCGCAAGGCTCCTGTTTGATTCGGAAGATTCGCTGATTCGTCTCGACATGAGTGAATACATGGAGAAATTTACTGTATCCAGACTGATCGGAGCTCCTCCGGGATATGTAGGATACGAAGAAGGAGGGCAGCTTACGGAAAAAGTAAGGCGCAAACCTTACAGTGTTATCCTCCTGGATGAAATAGAAAAGGCTCATCCTGACGTATACAATATTCTGTTGCAGGTGCTGGATGAAGGTACTCTGACGGATGGTCTGGGACGTAAAGTTGACTTTAAGAATACCATACTGATCATGACCTCCAACATCGGTGCACGTCAGCTCAAAGATTTCGGTCAGGGTGTGGGGTTTTCAACCAAAGCAAGAGTCGAATCTGCGGATGAAGATGCCAAACAAGTGATCAAAAATGCCTTGAAAAAGACATTTTCTCCGGAGTTTCTCAACCGGATCGATGATGTAATCATCTTTAATTCGCTCGAGAAGGAACAAATATTTAAAATCATTGATCTCGTGGTCGCCTCTTTGTTGAAGCGCATCGAGCAAATGAACATACAGTTCACCATTACCCAGGAAGCCAAGGAATTCCTTGCCGAAAAGGGTTACGACCCTCAGTTCGGCGCCAGGCCTTTGCACCGGGCGGTTCAGAAATATCTCGAAGATCCGCTGGCGGAGTACATTTTGTCCGAATCACCGGAACCCGGTGCCAGACTCAGTGCCATCCTGAATAAGGAGGAGGATAAAATCGTGATTTCGACAACTGCTGCACCAAAAAGTGCAAAAAAATCATAGTCTGCGAGGCATTATTTATTTTTGCGGCATAATCCTAATGTCCATTAAAACAATTTCAATTTGATAGATCCGAATAAGGCTCAGTTTCGCATCAATGAGCAGATTAAAAATTACACGATACGATTAACTGGCGATGATTTTGACGCCATCAGTGAAGTAGCCGGCAGGCCAATAGATCAGGGAATTTATGATACCTCAGCAGCCTTAAAATGGGCGTATGACCTGGGTATGGACCTGATTGAGATCAGTGGAAAGGCTGACCCCCCGGTCTGTAAGATCAGCGATTTTAACAAATTTCTCTACAACAAAAAGAAGAAGGAGAAAGAGATCAAATCCAAATCCGCCAAAGTGACCGTCAAAGTGATAAGGTTTGGACCCAATACGGATGACCACGACTTTGAGTTCAAGCTCAAGCATGCGATCAAGTTTTTTGAGGAAGGGGCCAAAGTCAAAGCCTATGTACAGTTTAAAGGCCGTGCGATTGCCTACAAGGACCGCGGGGAACTGGTATTGCTACGCTTTATCAAGGAACTTGAAAACTATGCCGCAGCGGAGGAATTGCCCAAGCTGGAGGGTAAAAGGATGTTTGTTACTCTAAGCCCCAAAAAGGGCGTTCCTAAAATTTCATAAAATAATATTCGCTCAATCGGCGGGGCGGTGTATCTTTGCACCTCCAAAAAAGTACTTATGCCTAAGGTAAAGACGCATTCCGGGACCAAAAAGCGCACCAAGGTGACCGCCTCTGGTAAGGTGAAAACCTTCCAGGCCAACACTTCTCACCTTCTTCGCAACAAAAGCAAGAAGGCTAAGCGCCGCCACCGTAGCAATATCGTCGCACATCCGACAGAGCAGGCCAGGCTGAAAGCGCTTTTGGGAATTTTCTAGAAAATTGTTTTAACCGGAGCAGCGGTTAAGTATCCCTTCATCGGGATCCCCTGATCCTTAAATCATAATATATGCCACGTTCAGTCAACGCCGTCGCCTCCAGGGCACGCAGAAAAAAGATCCTCAAGGCCGCCAAAGGTTATTTCAGCGGCAGATCCAAAGTTTATACCGTAGCCAAGAACGCTGTGGAGCGTGCGATGAAGTACGCATTCGTACACCGCCGCGCCAAGAAAAGAGCTTTCCGTCGTCTTTGGATTGCCAGGATCAATGCGGCCGTTCGTCCACTGGGTATGAACTACTCACGCCTGATTGACGGTCTCAACAAGAACAAGATCGCGCTCAACAGGAAGGTTCTTGCGGACCTGGCGCTGCATCATCCGGAGACCTTTAAGGCGGTGGTCAACCGTATTAAGGGATAAGGCTTTAGTTCTTTCTCAAATTCTAACCATAGTTCTGCTGACCATTGGAGTCACCAAGGCTCCTTGGTTCATATTTTAATATCATTAGGTTAATCATCTGACTGGTATCTTCACTTGCGATGTTGCCTAAGGCAGCGAACATCATTGTGAAAGGCTCTATCCGTTGGGATGAAATTGCTAAGTTTCTTCTTATTGTTCTTGTCTCCGCTCATCAGGATTGCATCACAATGCACCCCTGCATCCTCTGATTTATGTGATGATTCCAATGTACTTTGTTCACTGGACGAGTTAAATGGTTATACCTGCAGGACAGCTGACTATTCAAATCCTTCGGGATGTAAACCGCTTTGTAACGGAACCGGGGTGCCTTACAATATGAGTTGGTGGGCTTTTGTTACCAATGGCGGACAGGTATGTCTCACAATCAAATCTTTCAATTGCCAGTATAACAGAGGAATACAGGCAGGGATCTGGGGCGATTGTGAATGCAACGAATCGGTCACTTGTGATGTAGACTGTACTGGAGGCCCTGGAACAAAGACAATCTGTGCCACGCTGAAGTCCTGCAAGACCTATTATTTTTTTGTGGATGGTTGCACGGGAGATTACTGTGAATTTACGGTTTTGACAGCAGGAGGAGCAGCTCCAGTTTTACCCCCGATCAAGAGAATAACAGGACCAACCAAAGTATGCAAGGGTGCTTGTAATGTAGGTTATGCTGTCAGTCTCGATTCTGTAAAATGTGATCCGACTTGGCATTGGACCCTGGATGGTGCGGAACGATCGGAGACCGATGACCAATTATCATTGGACTTTGACCATGAGGGCGATTTCGTTCTTTGTGCTACTGCGATCATTGGCAACCAGGCTTCAGGTTCTATTTGTAATCAGGAAGGGCCTTTCTGTACAACCATTAAAGTTGAAAAGCAGGTTGCTGTCAGCATGGTTAGAACACTTTGCGCTGAAACGCTTCCTTACGATTGGTTTGGAAACAAAATATATTATGATACAGTCATTCGCAAGGAGTTTGCCGATACGTTAACGTGCTGTCTTGTTGATTCAGTTATGGATTTTAGAGTTGTGTATAACGACTCATTTGGATGCCGCAATTCAAATTATGTTCAGGGTCTCGTTTATTTTGACAGTAACAAGGATCTCATATTTAATGGCAATGATTATATTCTGACGAATTATTTATTGACATCTGCTCCGGGCAATTTTGCGACATTTTCCGGTTCCAATGGTTATTCATTGCTGGTTGAACGAAACAGTGTCAATTCAGTTCAGGTCTTTCTTCCTCCTTCTCCTTTCCTGAGTGTTTTTCCAAATGACTACACGATCAACGTAGGCAATATCTACGGGAAGGTGCAAGGATCCTATGACTTTGCTGTTCAGTCGATCGATTATATTGATTTTGAAGCGAACCTTGCCTGTACCCGGGCGCGTCCGGGGAGGATTGTGATTGCCACACTGAGAGTTGCAAATTCGGGTACAATTGCAATCGATCCGCAATTTGTTTCCATGGTGATTCCCGCAGGCTGGAAAGTGCTTAATTCTGATCCCGTTTATGACAATCTGAATAATGGTACGCTGGAATGGAATTACTCGAAGATTATCACTAGTACTTTCTGGAAATCCTTCAGAGTAGAACTGGAAGTGCCTTCAACGTTAACCCGTGGTACACCATTTGAAATTAAAGGGCTCGTCAATCGACCTAACGATATCATAGCTTCCAATAACATGGCTATTTGCCGAGACACGATTGTGACCTCCTATGATCCCAATGATAAATCTGTTTATCAGGATCAGATAACTTTTATCGAAGGAAAATATGATGAACTTCTCTATAACATTCGATTTCAAAACACGGGTAATGATACAGCTTTTGATATCAGCGTCTATGATACCATACCGCTGACACTGGATCCTACAACCATTCGTGTGGTGAACGCAAGTCACGCCTGTGAACTTGAAATGCCCGCATTAAGGTATTTCAGAGCACATTTTAAAAACATTATGCTTCCCGATTCAAATGTGGACAAGGCTGGTTCGCAAGGCTTTCTTCAATTAGCAATCAGGCCAATTCGCGCCCTTGAAGTTGGTTCTAGGATTTTGAATTCTGCCTCAATATATTTTGACTTCAATGATCCGGTAAAGACCAATACCTGTCTCACAAAAGTCATTAATGGAATCACCTCCACCGTTGAGGTTATTAATGGTATTGAATTGTATCCGGTACCGGCAAGGGAATTGATTGCCATACAATGCTCAAATCCGACAACCAATCAAATCAACGAAATAAAAATTTTTGATTTAAGTGGCAGGTTGGCAAATTATCTGCAACCTTTGACTGCACAGGCAACGGTTGATCTTTCTTCACTGGCAAAAGGTGTGTATCTGGTCAGGGTTGTTGATCTATACTCGAGGGTCCATGTCAGAAGGGTAGTCAAAGATTGACCATTTTACCACGCAGTATATGGATGCCAAAATCACAGTAAAAGACGCAAAACCTGAACAGCCAAGACTTAGACAAATTATCGAAACCCACGTCCCGTTTTAGGGACTCTTAGTATTGTAGTCGTTTTTCCAGTACGGATACTAATTTGTAATGATTAACTTTTTTCGGATTGTTTTATTTCCATTGACGAGCCGACAGATATATACTCCGGGATCGAGTCCTTCAGAACAGAAATCGATTTGATAACTTCCTGTGGAATGCCATTTTTTATCAAGTACAACCGCCACTTTCCTTCCTGAAAGATCCATTAATTCGATTTCCGTCAGGCCAGATGAGGATAAATTGTATTGAATTTTAGTACAGCCATAAGACGGGTTTGGATTGATGAGTAAGGAGAGGGAGTTGTCTTCAGAAAAAATCTTTGGTTCAACACCGGTGTTGATTTTGTTCAGGTCAATCAGAATCACCCCGCCATCGTCTGCAAAAATATCCGTACCATTATTGACAATAATTTCTGTTTGATTTGCGACGGATTTGGCGCTGATACGATAACCGGAATAGGGCTTAACACCGGTTACATAAATGAACTTTACTGTGTGCGGGACATTGAAGCTTGTACTTGTGAAGATTTCATCCCAGTTTTTAATCATCAATACGCAAGTCTCGCGAAGTGCAGCTCCTTCAAAAGCAGTACCAGCGATGCTTTGCACCAATAATACATCATCTTTGAGCGAGGCGGAGTCTGCTCCCTGCAATACATTCAGAAACCGAATATCCTTTGGGTTGGATGGATCTTCGATTTTGATTTGATGTGTGGTGAATTCCTGTTCGGCGAGTGCACTTAGTTTTTCGGAGACGCTCGGCGTTAGCTTTGCTCCTTCGGGAAGAAGATTGGAAAGAAATAGTTTTTGATGGCCTGGCGTAAAAATCGTTGCATTTCTGCCCTGCACCTGGGGTGCGGCCGTAAATTGCAGAAAGAATCTTTTAAAGCGATCTTCTGTTTTGGATCGCGCGCGATCATAGACGAAGATATGATCTGGTTTTAGCCAGAATATTGATCGACTCGCATGTTCTATATCCGAGGCACCGGAATAACGATTGTACAAAGGTGTTGATATGCCGGTGGCATAGGTATAATCATTGCCAAAACTTTTTAATGCAACTGGATCTCCAGCATTTAGCCCTTCTTTCCACTGCCCTCCACGCTCAGATATGGGCCCTTCATACCATTGCATCGAAGGTGGTACATCGTTTTTTAAAGCCAGTGTGTTATGAAATTCAGAAGTCGTACCGATGTTATCATTGGTGTATCCACTGCGTTCTTTGGTAAGCCATTCACCTTTTCGGTAGAATTCAAATTGATTGCCATCGCCGGCCTGATGATTGATTTTTGTCCAGTGGCATTGCCAGTTAAACCACGTGGCCTGTGCAGTCCAGTCGGTTCGACTCAGAAGTTTTTGCCAGCTCGGATCCCAGAATGTTGTGTTCATGGCTGGTCTTGGATCAGGGGTTGTTGGCAGGTCTGGTGGGAACATCAGAAAATAGTAAAGTCCACTGGTCGCTGAGCTGCCCGACCAGATATTGTTGATATGATAAAGTACTTTGGCTTCGCCTCCTTCCAGTGCATTCCTTGTAAACCACCTTGCTTTATCCAATCTGTCCGGATGATTGCCAATGCGCATGTCGATCAGACTAATAGGTGCCGTCACATCAATCATAAATGGTGTCATCCAGGTTCTTAGTAAATCGCCATAATTGGCCACAGGATATATTTCGCCATAATACGTTGCATCTTTTGGAACGTATGGTACCGGTGCAATCGAGTGGATCAATCCATCCATGAGCCTGGTCCAATATTCGCTGGAGAGTAATCCAATTTGTTTTCCTATAATATTCTCATCAGCCCAGCCAGAAGTTTTCAAAGCCAGCAAAGTCTGTGCTACCCATCCAATACTTTCTCCATAGAGGGAGCCTTCTACAGATAGTCCGCCGCTGCCCATTCCAAGTCCTGCTGGATTTACACCGTATGCTGCAGATACGATTTGGGGTGATTCATATTGCGCATATTGTTGGAAGAGCCACGCTCCCGTTGCATTAAAAATAAAACTGCGCAGGCTATTGCCTAATGCAGAATAATGAAAAACAGTGTCCAGTGGTGGATCATCTTCCTCATCCATCGAGAGTGCCATGAAGGTCATATTGCGGGCATGACCTGAGAAGTAATTATTGAGTACCCAGCGATCGGTCAGATTGATACGCTTGTCATTGATTAATCCTATAGTCGTCGGATGATTATAAGCCGTGAGTTGTTCAGTACACCAGCGCAGGAATACGGTTCGGATTTTGGCTTTGTCTGCAGAAGTTAGAATGAAGTTTTGGTTTTCATCTCGGGCATTATAAATCCAGTCTACCGTCAGTCCAAAAGCTTCACCATACACGCGGGAGCGGTCATACGTCATAAAGCCCGGATCGCGAAAGGGAAGTCCTGCAGATGGACCTTTCAATGCCTGATCAATCGCATACATCAGGAGATTGCGGGCGCGACGGGCATGAATCGGTCGTTCGGCAACGATTGGATCGATCAGCGACCAGAAGGCAAAAAACTCCGCGTATTGTTCCGTAACATAACCTGACCAGGTGGTATTGCCTGGATCCGGCCAATTGGGATTTTCAACTCCTCCGGGATAAAATTTTGTATTATAAGTGCTGACGGCGCTGTTGAGCATGTTCTTTAAGGCGCTGTAGATAGGATTGCCGGGGACAGCCCAGCGTTGAAGAGCGGGAAGATCTTCTGCTGTAATGAGTATTCTTGGGTGGTCTTTGACTGCATGCGGATTGTCGGGCATGGTCCTGAAGCTGAATGGCTTTTGTGTAGGTCCGGTACTCTGACGGCTGACTGCCTGTACAGTCCAGAAATAGCTTGAACCAAACTTTAGGTTACGAACCATTCGCTGTGTGCTAGGTACACTGTCATCTTCAAATACAATCTGCTTCATCAGTGAGTCGGTGGCAACTTTTAGTATATAGAAATCAGCACCATTTGGATATTCCCAGCTCACCGTTGTGCCGGGTACCTGTAGTATGGACTGGTCTGAGGGCGTCCTTAATCTTGGCGAACTTATAGGCTGCGCGTTCAAACTCAATTGAACCGTAAGCAATGCCATGAGACAGGTCAATAACTTCATACGCTTTGATGTTTAATAAGACAAAATCAATTTTTAATATATAAAACAACAGCTAATAGTTGATAGAAGATAGATTGTCGTAAGACTGACTGCTTATTTCGCTGGTTTGTTGCCTGCATTGGTCCAATTGAATAGGTTTAGAATTTTCGCAAATAAGGAATGGTGATAAACCAGGCCATTCTTTATTCAGCACTTTATTTAACACTACATTCATGTTAAGGTAATCTCAATACAACAAGCAGCTGATTTTTCTCATTGTTGATTACTTATTCTGGTAGCATTTGTATATTTACAGTCTTCATTCATTTGATAACTGTGAATACATGAAAGTAGTAAATTATCTATGGATTGGTGTGGCATTTCTTTTTGCACTGACGATTCAGACTTGCAGAAAGCCAATTGACGATGAATGTAACTCCTTAAGAGCAAAAATAATTCTGGAAGGAACAGATCGTCTCACAGTGATGGTATCGAATGGGATTGGTACTTTAAGTTATCAATGGTCTAACGGCACCGGTGATTTGTCTTCTATCGTGGTGAGTGAATCAGGAAACTATTGTGTGACGGTAACAGATCATTTGAATACATGTACAGCAAGTTCATGTTATGAATATACAAAATCATCTGGAGGTGATTGTGGAAGTTTCAGTGCGGTCATGGATGATGAGAATAACCTTTATGATATTGTCACCATCGGCTCCCAATGCTGGATGAAGTCGAACGTCAGCATCGAAGCGGGGTTTCCAAAAATTACAGACCCTGTTGAATGGGCAAGTTATACAAAACCAGCCTGGTGCTATTATGAGAATAATGTCAACAATGGGCCCAAGTACCAAAAGCTGTATAACTGGTATGCTGTAAAATCAGGCAAACTTTGTCCCAATGGTTGGCATATTCCTTCATTGGCCGAATGGGAAATTCTTTTTAAGTTCTTAAAAACTGACTCACTGGCCGCAGTCGGCATGCGCAAAGTAGATCCACTGTGGATAGGTAATGTCAATGCGACCAATTCAAGTGGATTCAGTGCTTTACCGGGAGGAAGGAGACAGGCCGGGGGATCATTTATTTATGAAGGTACAGAAGCTGATTTCTGGACTTCCGATGAAAGTAAATTGGCCGGCAGCTCGATAGGCATTACAATTAAATCAACTTTCGATGGTATCACAAAGATTGACTGGGGAAAGAACCATGGTTTTAGCTGTCGGTGCTTAAAAAATTAAAGGTGCTCACATTGTTTGAACTTGATTTTACTATTCTAGAAATCTTGCTTGTATTTTTTTAGTTTGCATAAACCAACAAACAAATTTTTATACAGATTCTCTTTTGTTTTTACCGATCCATTTTTCTGTTACCAAGAATACGAGTCCTGACAAAGCAATCATGCTTCCGAATACGGAACGTATGAGCTGGCTTTTTCCAGTCGCATAGTCATGTATATCATAGTAAAGGCTTGCAAGCAAATAACCAAAACAGAACACCACAAACACAATCGCGGGCCAGGGGTATAAAATGGTTTTATAAACGCGTGGGATATCGGGCATGCGTATGCGTAAGAGCATCACGCCCAGTGCACTCATGCCGTAGAAGAACCATGTGACAAAAATCAGCATATCAGTGAGGATGTCAAAAGATCCGCTCAAAGTCAAAATAACACCCCAGGTCAAATTGAAGAAAATCGCGTTCGCCGGTGTGCCCCAATTTGGATGAATCTTTGCGGCAGAAGCAAACCATCTGTTTTCGTGACCAAGCGAGTAGGTGACCCGTGCGGTACTGAATACATTGGCGCTTAGCGTTCCTGTGGTGGTGAAAGCAATGATCGACGCAAGAATAGCAGCACCTGTAGTGCCCCATAAAATCTTGCCGGCGTCACTGGCTACCGATGTAGAATGCATCATGACTTCCAGTCCGAGACATCTGTCCAGTGACCAATGGAAGAGAAAATAAATCAAGACGCAAACACCAATCCCTATAGCCAATGCCTTGGGAATGTTTTTTTGTGGCGATCTTATTTCGCCTGCGACAAAACTGATATTGTTCCATCCGTCAAATGCCCAAAATGCACTGGTCAGCGCGGCAATAAAGCCGGAAAATGTAACCAGCCCGGAACCATTTAATGCGACGGTCGAAATGGCTGAATGATGTGTCAATCCGCCGGTAATGACGATCATTATCGCGATGACTTTCAATGCTGAAAAGAGATTCTGTAAACTGGCCGAGAGCCCTGTGCTGATTGCTGACAGGATGCTTGTCGCTAGCATCAGAAGTATGGTCAGTAATTTAAGACCGATTTCTTTGAATGGTTCGATGATGCCGATTCCAGGAATGTGTATGGAAGTGGTCTGGATTATTTGATCTGAGCAGGTTGGAAGCGGGATAAAATAAGCAAGATATTGTGCACTCACAAAAGCAATGGAAGCATTGCCAGCCGTATTGAATACTGCAAAGGAGGACCAGGCATAAAGAAATGCAAAATTCCTGCCGTACATTTTTTCAAAAATAACCACTTGCCCACCTGTTTCCGGAAACATACTGATGGCTTCTGCATTGGTGAGCGCTCCGCACAAAGTAATCAGGCCGGCCAAAGTCCAGGTCAGAAGCAAACCGCTTGAAGTCGGAAAGGAGGCAGCCATAACAGCGGGCTTGATAAAAATACCAGAGCCGATGATGCTTCCGATCACAAGCGCAATGCACTCACGCAATCCAAGGACTCGATTAAAATTTTGCCCGGCCAAATGAAATTATTTGACCTGCAAAATAAGCTTTAATCAGGTTAATCGTCCTGGAATCGTCATGGGGTTTACTGGCCAGCCGGACTCGCTAGTTCAAAGAACTGATCTAATCTTGGAAGAATGATTAATTCTGTCCTGCGATTGATTCGACGCCCTTGCTCTGTGTCGTTACTTGTCTTGGGTAAGTACTCCGAACGGCCGCCCGCAGTAATTCTTGCCGGATCGACATTATACTTGCGTTGTAGCAACCTTGCGATGGTAGTAGCCCGCTTGGTGCTCAGATCCCAGTTGTCAGCAAGGCAATCGGTGTTGATCGGCACATTGTCTGTGTGGCCTTCAATCAATATATCGATGTCTTTCTGATCATTGATGATTTTCGCAATTTTTTCTATCGTAACGGCGGCTTTCTCATTGATGGTGGCACTTCCGCTTTTGAAAAGCATCTGGTCGGAAAGGCTTACGTAGACGACACCCTTGCGGACTTCGATATTGACATCTTCTGAAGGCAGGTCCCCGAGCGATTTTTTGAGGTTCATCACCAGTGCCAGGTTGATCGAATCTTTGCGGCTCACGGCCTGGGTAAGGTCTTTGATGTATCGGTCCTTCTCGTTCATTGCCTCCAATGACTTTTTAATACTCTCCGCACCGGCTTTGCTGACGACACTGAGATCTGAGAGTCTTTCCAACAGATTGTTATTATTTTTTTTGAGGAAATCAATTTGTTCTTCGAGGCCTTTTATTTTTTCATTGCGACTGCTGAGTCCCTGGTTGAGTTCTTTGATTCTGGCATCGGAAGTTCTGCCCAACTCATCTTTGGTATTCTGGCAGCTGCCGAGGTCCTGGCGGCAATTGGTGAGGGACTGTCTGAGCGCATCACTCTCTGCCAACGCAAGTTTATATTTTTTAGAACTCACGCAGGAAAGGACAGATAATGAAATCAGTGTGAGTGCAAGTAATTGTTTCATGGTCCTGAATATTTATACACAAAGAAAATAGAAAAAATCGTGCCGCGCCGGTCCTGTTGCAGCATTTAGCACATATTTAAAGCATCATTAACGAAATTTATTATGCAAGTATGAATTTCTTTAAAATGATTTTGGCATTCGAACATTCAGCATATAAGTTCAAATAACTAAGGGTAGTTGATCTCGCATTACATTCATCGTTGATGAAGATAAATGATATTATACCTCAAAAAAACTATCAGATGGCTTGAAAATCATCGATCATAAAAGGCTAGATGGATTTGCTTAAATGAAAAACAAAGCGATGAGAGTCAACAATCAGACTTTCCGCGGGTTAAAGAATTTGATTTAGCAATTAGTGATCATTTAATCTTGTATGGAATCTAGTCCACTGAATGTATTTAATAAACCTATTGAGCCGTGTTCGATGCAGCCACTGACCGGATTCTACCGTGATGGTTGTTGTCGTACGGGCGAGGAGGATCTGGGACAGCACTGGGTGTGTATCGTCGCAACGCAGGAGTTTCTTGAATTTTCTGCGAGTGTAGGCAATGACCTGAGCAGGCCAAGACCTGAATATCGATTTGAAGGCGTTAAGCCAGGTGACCGGTGGTGTTTGTGTGCTTCGCGATGGATTGAAGCCTATCATGCAGGAAAGGCTCCTCTCATTGTGCTTGAAGCAACCAACAGGAATATACTGAATCTGGTGGATTTTTCCCTTCTGCTTGATTTCAAGTATACCGCTTCCTGACAAGATTTATTTTTTCTCTTCTCCGGTAAAATATTTGCGTATAAAATCTCTTGCCCAATCACGACCACCAAGTCCGAAGGCCAGCGCAAAGGCAAGTCCGAGTGATCCAAAAAAGATGCTGACAATATTCGTAATGATTGCCTGCCCGATACCAATCTGTGTCAGCGCAATGGCCAGTGTAAAAAATCCTATGCTGTAAAATACCATCTTGCCGAGCAACTCGGGATTTTCAAAGTTATTTTCTTCCAGGCTGCTGACTACAAGACTGCTGACAAATTCTGCCAGGTAAAAACCAATGATAATGAGGATGCTGGCTATGAGCACATTTGGAATAAATAGAATCAGTTGATTGAGCAGATCGGACACCAACTCGAGTCCCAGATTATTAAAGAAGCTGACCATGACCAGAAGCATGGCGGCCCAAAAACATATCCGCGACAATATCCCCGAAAAGCCATTCTTGACTCCCCGTTTTTCGAGAAAGCGGTGAACGCCGGATTTCTGTGCAAGGCGGTCAATACCCAGGCTGTGTGACAGTCGCAAAATGATCCATTGAATTATTCGTGCGATCAACCATCCGGCGATCAGAATCATCAGTGCATGGATGATGCGGGGTATATAACCTGCAAAATCCTGAATCATGTTTTGAAAATTAACTTGTATTTCTTCCCAGATATTCATCGGTTGAATTTAGTTTTATCGCATTAATCTTTATGGATGTAGTCAAGGTCTTCTGTCATTTTGCGGATGATCCTGAATTCGCTGAGAAATTCACGCGCGATGACACGGAAGATGGTATAGGTTGGAATCGCAAGTACCATGCCGAGTATTCCATTCATGCGTGCGCCGATCATGATGACCAGAAATATTTCCAGCGGGTGGGCCTGAACTCGTTTCGAAAAGATATATGGCTGAAGAATAAAATCATCCAGAAGTTTGACAATCAGAAATACCATGAGCGCCTTGGTCAGCAACGGCATGATCTGTTGATAAAAATCGAGCTCAAGATTCGAGCTGATTGTCAACAGGCAGCCAAATGCAGCGCCAATGATCGGTCCGAGATAAGGAATAATATTCATGACCGCGTAAAAAACGGCAATCAGAATGGCATTGCGGATGCCAATCAGACTGAGGCCTGCTGTGATAAGTAAGGTGAGCATGGCCATCTGCAGAACAATGCCTCCAAAATATTTGGTTAGCAGATTGCTGACTTCTTCTATGACCTTCCTTACTTTTTTGACAGAGGCCGCCGGTACAGCGGCAATGATCATTTGTTTAAAAAGATTGCGCTCTTTGAGGAAAAAGAAGGAGATAAAAACAATCGAGAATAAACCGATAATGAGGTGGCCCGCCTGGCTGAGAATGCTTCCGAAAAACCCGCTGAGTTTGGCCGGGTCAAAATAATTGCCCAGCAATGATTTAACCTGATCGGCAGCACTGGGTCCTGGTTCAAGGCCCAGTGACCTGAGCCAGTGGTTGATCTTGTCAATTGGTTGCTGCAATGCCATGGAAATGCTGTGAAAATCCACTTTTGAGAGGATCACAGCTTGTTGAACCACAATCGGTACAAAAAACCACAGAACCAATCCGATGAGTGAAAATATAAGAATGATGGTCATCAGTGCAGCCAGTGATTTGCCAACACCAAGGCGCAGAAGTTTAAACCGGAAGAGCAGAAATTTCATGACGGGATCTCCTGCCATGCTGATAATCCAGCTGATTAAAACATAGCTTACGACTTCACTGAAGAAGCGCAAAATAAATAAGACAATGAGTAGTGCGAGACCTCCGAGAATATATTTACGATATTCCGTCCACATCGGTGCAATGATTATTGTTCAGTGCTTATGCCGTAACGGTCGATCTAACCGGTGTGATCCAGCCATGGGTATCTGAGATACGCCCGCTGCGGATGCCGTTTATTTCTGATTTCAGCATTCCCGACAGTTTCCAGTTTGCAGGATTAAGCATAATGTCGCGACCATGGTATCCAATCCGGTCAACGCTGGCGATCACGGCGGCTGTACCGGTTCCAAAGACTTCCATCAGTTCGCCACGTTCTGCCGCTTCAGCAATTTCTTTTATGGACACTGGTCTTTCCTCTACGGGGATCTGTCGTTCGCGAAGTATTGACATCACGCTATTGCGCGTAATGCCATCCAATATGGTGCCTGAATGCAGATCAGGCGTGAGTACCTTATCACGCAGTGCAAAGAAAATATTCATGGTGCCCACTTCCTGCACGTATTTGAATTCTTTGGCATCCATCCACATCACCTGATCATAGCCTTTTTCTTTGGCGAGTTTGGTAGGGTACAGGCTGGCGCCATAATTACCTGCGGCTTTTGCAAAACCCACGCCGCCTTCTGCAGCACGCATATATTTTTCTTCGACAAACAGACTGACCGGTTTGGGGTAATACGGACCCGAAGGAAGATTCATGATCATGAGCTTAAAATGATCTGACGAACGGACACCGACGAATTCATCGGTGGCCATCATTACCGGACGAATGTACAAAGCACTCTCTTCGTCTCTGGGTATCCACTCGCGGTCGAGCCAGACCAATTCCTTGAGGGCCTCAACAAAAAGTTCTTCCGGAAATTCGGGCATGCACATTCTCTGGGCAGAAATATTGAGCCTTCTGGCGTGATCGTAGGGTCTGAATAAAAGTGGCATGCCATCTTGGTTAATGCCTGCTTTCATACCTTCAAAGATCGCCTGGCCATAATGCCATGCCATTGTAGCTGGATGTAATGGAATTCTATGAAGCGGACAGATTTCGAGATTCGTCCATTGCTTTCCGTCAAAATCTGCAACAAACATATGGTCAGCAAAAACTTTTCCAAAAGGAATGTTGGAGAAATCAACTTCACTGATGCGGCTGTGGTCGGTGAGTTGAAAGCGAATTTCAGAATTCATAGATTGGTTTTTTCAATGATGAGTAGATTTGCCAAAGATAAGGTATTCAAACCGTTGTCTGAATTATCTTTTAAACACCTCTCTCTTTGGAATATTATCACAGCAAATATACGACATATTTAATTTCAGAAGAAAATTTTGAAATTAACAAAAATTATACAGAATTTCCAAATATTATTTTTAATATTAAAGAAAATAATGAAAAAGAGGGCGAATCTGAATTGCTCAACCAAATTATGTCTTCCGTTGGTATAACATTTGGCCAGAATGCGGTGCTCATCAACCTTGGTCCGGATCAGGAAATTCCGCTCAGGTTATGGATGGGAAGTCCCGTCACACATGTACTTGCGTTGGGATTGCACCCGCAGCAACTGCAGTTACAGGGATTCAGTGAGCTCCATACGATATACCAATTCAATAACTTGCGGATCCTTTTTGGACTTCCGCTTGATCAGTACAAAGCACATAAGAACAATAAATCTTTGCTCTGGAACGCCCTCAGAAGCTGGAAAAATCAGGCTGGATGAAATTATTGCTGTCCAGCCGTAATCTTCACAAGCTTGAGGAAATCAGGGCCATCCTTCCGGCAACCATAACCGTTGAGCCTTGGGATTCGGATGTTGAAATTGAAGAATCAGCTGATACCTTTGAAGGTAATGCATTCATCAAAGCATATGCGGGCTGGGAACAAATGGGGATTCCCTGCCTTGGTGAAGACAGCGGTTTGTCAGTACCTGCGCTGGGTGGCGCGCCAGGAGTAATGTCCGCGCGATTTGCCGGAGAACCGCGGTCAGATTTCGCAAACATTCAACTCCTCCTGAAACAAATGGAGGGTGTGCATGACCGAAGCGCTTATTTTACTACGGTGCTGGCGCTGGTCATGGACGGTAATGAATATTCTTTTGAAGGGAGGGTGGAAGGCCGGATTGCTACAGCCATACATGGCGCAATGGGATTTGGCTACGATCCCGTATTTATACCTGAGGGGTATGACCAGACATTTGCAGAATTGGGTCCGCTGATCAAGAATCACATCTCGCACAGGGCCAGGGCACTCTCAAAACTCACAGCCTTTCTAAAAGCGTTCAGCTGCTAATGGTTCTGACGGATACATAAAGATTATACATATATAGTTTTTGTCTCTATATTTGCTCTGAACAAAACCAAAATTCATGCGACTCCTCCTCCTGATTGCGGTAAGTTTTCTTATCTCAAGTCCTCTTCGTGCAGACTGGAAGCTGGTCTGTCCCGGTGATATCACTGTATCCTGTACCGTCAACTACGCCAATCTCGATCAGTTTGGTAAGGCCTATGTGGATCACAACGGATCCATCATCTGGATCAAAGATTGCAAAGTAACTTATGACATCAATGACTGCGGTTATGGTACCATCACCAGAGTCTGGGGTGCTGAAGACCCGGATTGGAAATGGGTCACCTGTACGCAAATAATTACATTGAGCAATGCGGATGCATTTGGCGAAAAGGACATTACTTGGCCATCAGATCTGACGATTCAATCCTGTAATCCCGAGGCTGAGCTGAGGCAGCTTTATAAGCCCTATGATCGTCCATACTGGAAGACCAATAAATGTTCAAGGCCCATGCTGAATAGTTCAGATATGCGCTTCAAAGTCTCGGATGGTTGTGTAAAACTGGTGCGGACATGGAAAATTCTGGATTGGTGTGTTTACGACCCCTATAAAAATCCTTATGCCGCAATATTCAGCCATGTTCAGGTGATTAAGCTGATTACCGTCGATTCTGCAGCGCACATCAGCTGTCCAAAAGATAGTGTGGTGCTGGCGGTCAACGATTGCAAAGGGGCAAGAATAAAGCTGGATTCAGCACGCGTCTTCTCACCATGCAACATGCCTTATGTTATTCATAATTCTTCTACTGCCGCCGATACGAATACTGCAGACGCCAGCGGATTTTATCCCATCGGGAAGCAAAGTTTTTATTACGTGGCGGAATACGGATGCGGCAAAGAAATCAAGTGCAACGTCAACATCGAGGTGCGACGTGCCATTCCTCCGGTGCCATATTGCAAAGACGGCGTCATTATTGATCTGATGCCAGCGGATACGGACGGAGACGGCAAGATTGATAATGGAATGATTGAAGTCTGGGCCAGTGATCTCGACCATGGTTCCTATCACCCATGCACCCGCGAAAAGCTTCACTTTTCGTTTTCAAAAGATATCACGGACCGAAGCAGAATGTTTACCTGCAAGGATATAGGGGACAATGAAGTAAAAATCTGGGTTACGGATTCACTGGGTAACGCCGATCTGTGTAAAACAAAAATCGTTATTCAAAATAATACCGGTATTCCGGATTGCAAAAAACCAGACAGCCTCACCAAAAAAACATTTGATCTTTCGGTTCATTTGTCTGACTGGTTTTCATCCCGCGACTACAACAATGTTATGCTCTTGGCTTCCCCGCATACAGGTGGCAACATGAGTCAGGGACAGGGTGCAGGCCCGGGACGATATCAATTCGTACAGCTTTCAAAGCAAATAGATTACCATTTTATTATTGGTCCTTCATCGTGGCCAAGGCCAGGAATAAAGGATCTTCAGTGGCTCGACCGTTACCTTCATCATATGTTGACCCATGTATCTCCTTATCAAATACTGGCAGCAGATCTTGATGGGAATGCAGTGGTGGATCAGGCAGACTTCGATCTTCTGCAGCGACAGGTCAACGGAAGAGTGTGGACCCGAACCACCCGTGCCTTAATGATTCCACAAGGACATCAGTTGAGTGATGGTGAGCGCGCGCTCATTGAATACAAAAACCTGGATATGTCAGTCCGATCAGTCAGCGAGGACAATATGGAGAAAAGATATTGGATTATTCCTGCTGGCGTTTTTTATGATTATTCCGGATTGGAAGAGGATGACGCTCAATTCTTAAAAATGAATACAACAGTGCCTCCTTCACTGAGTTGTTATTCTTCCGGAGGCAACCTGATCATTGAGCCTCATGTTGAATTAACCAATGCCTCGGATGCTGATATCAAAGTATTTGATATGCTGGGAAAGCAGATTATAAGCCAGCCAATTACTCCTTCACAAAATGCGATTGTTCTCAATCAGGTACATTTGCCGAAAGGACTATACATCGTTGTGGTGGGCAACCAAAAACAAATGATTCTGATTGAGTAGTGATTCTTAATACTAAGTTCAAAATTTAATCATATTAGCTTAATGGTCTGACGGAGGGCACAGAATTACTTTTGTGTCATGTTACCCCGACAACTTGATCTGGCAATTATCTCTGATGTTCATTTAGGCACTTACGGTTGTCATGCTGATGAACTGCTGGATTATCTCAAAAGTATCAGACCGAGAAAACTGATTATCAATGGAGACTTTATTGATGGCTGGGCATTTTCAAAAAGTTACTTTCCCGACGCTCATTTTGAAGTGATCCGTTATGTCCTCAAGATGATTCGGAAAGGATGCAAAGTGATATATATTACAGGCAATCACGATGAATTTTTGAGAAATTATTCTGATCTTACAATTGGTGGTTTAAGTATTGTTGATAAATACTTCATGGAAATTGAGGGTCGGAAATACTGGTTTTTTCATGGTGACATTTTTGATCACAGCACGAAAGGAATCAATAAGTATCTCGCCAAAGCAGGCGGTAAAGGATATGACGGACTCATCGTATTTAACAGACTAATGAATAATGTACTGGTGCGTCTGGGAAGAGAAAAGTATTCTTTGTCCAAAAAGATCAAAAGTGTTGTCAAGCACGCCGTAAAATTTATTCACGACTTTGAAGCAAATGCAGCAGAAGCTGCCATTGCCAAAGGGTTTGATGTTGTCATTTGCGGTCATATTCATCAACCGCGAATGCAATACTATCGTACATCAGAAGGTGCAGTCCAGTATTTGAACAGCGGAGACTGGATAGAGAATCTGACGGCCCTTGAATATTTTGAAGGATCATGGAGTTTGTTTCATTATCCAAATAAATTCACCACAATTCAAAATAAAGCCGCAATAAAGATGCCCGAAGAAGTTGTATTCGAAGCCAATTGATGTATTCAGCGTGATTCAATGAAAATTCTATATGCATTACCGGCCACTGGTTATGGTCACATCAGCCGGGCAGCCGTCTTGCTTCCTGAGCTACAGGCTTTTGGCGAAGTAGATGTGCTGGTTAGTGGTACCCAGTCGAATCACTTGTTTTCATTGAAGCCAAAATACAGACTTAAAGGAATAAGTCTTTATTATTCCAAAGGTTCTGTAGATTATTGGAATACATGGAATCACTTGTCTTTGTTCCGGATGATGAAAGATATCGTCGAGCTCCGGGTCCAGGATTACGATATGGTGATCAGTGATTTTGAGCCAGTCTCCTATTGGGCTTGTCGTTGCAGGGGAATTAAATTTCTGCATTGGGGTCATCAGGCCTCCTTTTATTATGACATCCTTCCGGCTGACGTCTCATTTAACCGCCTGGACAAATTAATTCTGACCAGATATGTCTATTCAGATCTGAGTCTCGGAATTCAGTTCAGGTCACACTATCCCTACATTACACCACCGGTCATCAGTGAATCCATTATGCAAGGTGAAAAGTTGCAATTGGATTTAATTACGGTGTACTTGCCTCAATATACGTTGAGGGAATTGATCACTTTGTTTCAGGGACTCAGGGGAGTCAGTATCAATTTGTTTCACCCCAGCATCTCCGGTAAAGCTCAAATTGGTAATATTAACTTATTTCCGGTAGATCGAAATTCTTTTGACGAGAGCCTAAGATTCTGCAGACTGTGCATTTGTTCAGCAGGTTTTGAAACACCCTCGGAAATACTGACGATGGGAAAAAAACTAATTGTGCTGCCGATCAGGAATCACCTTGAGCAAAAGCTGAATGCGATGGCCCTCAGGCAATTGGGAGTAGCGATATTCGAAGAGCTTCATCAGTTGACACACGAAATTATTTTTGAAATGCTCGAGGCTTCTTCTGAACAAACAAAATTGGAATACAAGTCACCCGCTCAACATGTGCTTTATGCAATGAATTACTGGAAGCGATGCATGGATTTGGACAATGATGGATTTGTTGCGGGTATTGGTGGACTCTGATCAACGCGAATATTAATAATTTAGTAATAATTCGATAATTATAGCATAAAGGCCTATTGTGAATATTGAAGGAACTTTGCATTAGAAATTACTACTAATGTTAAAAGCGAAG
Organism: Saprospiraceae bacterium; assembly: GCA_019694255.1. GTDB lineage: Bacteria > Bacteroidota > Bacteroidia > Chitinophagales > Saprospiraceae > Vicinibacter. The sequence goes on along the minus strand of JAIBCI010000103.1, from coordinate 34,173 downwards.
CTGTTATTCAGAATTATTGTATTTATTTTAATTGGCTCTCAGGGTGTAAAAGCACAAGAGGGGATTCTAAGCGGAAAGATTATTGATAAGAATTCCGGTGAGCCGGTGATCGGTGCGGTCATTCAGACAGGTGATAGCCAACATGGCGTAACAACAGATCTGGACGGAGCCTATATACTCAAACTTCCTGCAGGCCACCATATGATTGAAGTCAGGATGATTTCATATGGTGTGCAGAAATTTGATATTAATCTTGATCCAGGCAAATCCGTAGTATTAAATGCAGTCTTGGAAGAAGAAAGCGTATCAATGGATGAAGTCGTGGTCACTTACACCATTCAAAGGTCTAGCACACTTTCTCAAATGATCGAGCGCAGAAATGCAGCAGTCATTTCAGATGGAATTTCGGCGGAGTCAATCAAAAAGACTCCGGACAGAAATGCCTCCGATGCACTTAAAAGGATTACCGGGGCTAGCATACAAGATGGGCGGTTCGCGATCATCCGTGGTATGAATGACCGGTATAATGCGGGTCTGCTTGATGGATTTAATTTGCCTTCAACGGAGTCAGACCGAAAAGCCTTTTCATTTGATGTCATCCCTTCCATTCTGATTGATAAAATGCAGGTCATCAAAGCAGGCATTCCAGAGATGCCGGGTGACTTTGGTGGCGGTATTATTAAAATAAATACCAAAGGAATTCCTGAAAAATTAACGCAACAGATAAATATTGGCGGACAGTGGCATTCTTTGACAACCTTTAAAAATTTTGAAGGACTAAAAAAATATGGTATTGAAAATTCAGGTATTGTCAGTGCACAACGAAATTTACCCGATGTCGCAGAATCTGATATGCGCATATCAGGCTCCTATTCCAGTGCATCTGACCGCGCCAGGCTCGCAGAAAATTCAAATAAATTTAACCTCAACTGGGATAGAAGCAATGCAATGGCTTCACCTAATACAAGACTTTCGTATTCACTCGGACTGCCACTCTTGGTGCAACAGGACAAAAAATTGGGAATGATTCTGGCACTGAACTATGCTAACACCAGAAAATTCAGCGTTGCGGATATTGCTTCATTTGATGGCAGTGGTCAGGTAGCGGATCTGCATGACCAGGTTTTTAATCAAAATATTACCTCGGGAGGGATTTTTAACTTGAACTACACGGATCGAAATGTACAGTTAAGTCTGAATAATCTGGTCAATATCAATACTGATTTTAATGCGATTAACAGGAATGGACTGGGTAATATTAATGATTATATCGAAGTCAACAATAAGGTTAATCTGGTCACTTCCAGTGTGTTTACAAATCATGTAATGAATTACAAACACCTTCTGGGAAAAGGTTTTGCCATTGAAAGTTCTGTAGGCTTCGGTGCTATCCTGCGTAGAATTCCGGAATACAAAATTGCCAGTTATACGCGCAACCCGGAATCAGAAGCCTTTGGTCTGGCGCTGGGCGATTTTTTTAATAGCAGCACGGGTATTTTCAGTTCAAGGTTGAAAGAAAACGTAGGGTCTGCCTCCATTAACCTCAGCAAATCATTTGATAAGACAATCGTCCCAACAGAACTCAAACTAGGGTATTGCGGGCAGCTCAGAGTAAGGGAATTTGCCAGCCGTAATTTTGTGTACAGCGGAAATTATAATGGAGAACTAAATTACAATCCTTCGATTGATTTAGGTAAGGATAAGATAGGAGCCAATAGCCTGTATTTGGTCGAAAAGACAAGTGATGACCTGGCGTATTACAATGGGTATCAAAAAATACACGCAGCTTTTGTCAGCGCGGATCAAAAAATATTCAAATCCCTTCGTGCAGTTTATGGAATTCGCTATGAAAATGCTGACATAAGGGTATCCAATACTAAAGTAGGTATGGAAATATCCCATATCATTCAATCCAATCTGCTTCCATCACTAAATCTCAACTATGCACTGGGGAGCGCCGTTAATCTGCGGCTCGCATACTTCAGTAGCGTCAACAGACCTGAATTCCGGGAGATGGCGCCATTTGCATTTTATGCATTTGACAAAAATGCAGAGATCAGGGGAAACCGTGACTTGAAAATTGCTACCCTTCATAATTTTGAATGTCGTGCAGAATTTTTTCCTTCCGGAGGTCAGGTTCTTTCAGCTGGTGTATTCTTCAAGAAGATCAACAATCCAATCGAATTTAATATTGATGTAACACAGCCATTTACCACATTTACATTTGAAAATGAAAAATCTGCAAGGTTGTTAGGTGCAGAAGTCGAAATTAGAAAGAACCTTGACTTTATCAATGCCCAAAAAGTGTGGAGAGAAATCAGTTTTATTGGCAATCTCGCATTAATTAAATCTACACTGCAATTTGAAGAGGGTTCGCACGCTGTGTCGAACAGACCTTTGCAGGGTCAGTCACCTTATGTTTTGAACCTTGGCTTGCAATATGATAGTGAACAGAATGGTTGGTCAGGTTCACTTGTCTTTAATCGCATCGGACGAAGAATTGCTTTCGTCGGTGTGGACCCTAAATATGGAGACACACGCAGGGATATTTATGAAGCGCCGAGATCAGTTATTGATTTGCAAATCGGTAAAAGTATTGGTCGATTCAATATGAAAGCGACACTTGGTGATATCCTTCGAAGTGATCTTGTATTTTATCAGGATGTAAACAACTCCGGAAAATATGAAGCCGCCAATGACCGGAGAATGTTTCGATTTTTGAATGGAAGAACGCTGAGTCTTTCAGCTTCATATTTGTTTTGATAGTTCTTTATTTCGTAATATTTTCTTAATCATTACATAATTATCAAAAGCGGGTTTATCAATTTTTCATGTCAGAACTTTGATGCATAAATCAAAAATTGAAAATATGAAAAAACTTTACGCTATTTCTTCACTGTTGCTGTTTGTATTCTTTCATCAGGATGCAATGGCACAGGGAAAGGTGTTGGACAAAACAAGTTATGTTGGTGCGCTGGATGCATCAGCTTCATCCGATTGGACAGCAGGGTGGACTAACTGGGATCCAAAAAATTCCAATTACAAAGATGCGGATGATACATTAACCCTCAACGGTATGCGGACATCGCTCCCCGTTCCAGGTGAGTTGCGAATTGGTTCTAATCTTACGTTGGATAATTCAAAAACATATTTGCTCAGCGGGATCATCGTTGTGGAAAGCGGTGCGACCTTGCGAATCCCCGAAGGAACGATTATTCGTGCACTGGCCAACTTAAACAGTACACCAAAAAATTATGCCTGTATTGTCGTTGAGCGCGGAGGAAAAATCGAAATCACCGGCTCATCAAAACAACCGGTTGTATTCACTTCTGCCAAACCAGTGGGACAGCGTGATCGCGGAGATTGGGGAGGTATCCTCATTGCCGGAAAGTCCTGGCACAATCTGAATGATGCCACGTTCAGTAACGTACAAATGGAAGGCTTTAACAATGTCACTTTTGATCCAACACTGGCGAAATTCGGAGGCAATCAGCCTGCTGATAACTCCGGTATTATTAAATACGTTCGAATTGAATTTGCTGGTCTGGCGTTCGAAGCAAACAAAGAGATCAATGCGTTGACTTTAGGTGCTGTCGGTTCAGCAACTGAACTTCATCACGTGCAATGCAGTTATTCCAATGATGATTCATTTGAATGGTTTGGTGGCACGGTCAATTCCAAATACCTGATCGCTTTCAAAGGAACGGATGATGATTTTGACACGGACAATGGATATTCCGGAATTAGTCAATTTGGCATCGCGGTGCGCGATTCTGCCTATTATGATCTTACTTACAGCCTGGCTTCCGGGGCTTCTACCTCAGAGGGTTTTGAATCAGATAATGAAGCAACGGGTACAGCCAATGTGCAACCATATACCAATGCTATATTCAGTAACTTTACAATGATCGGACCCGTTCCGGTAGGAACCAAATACACGGATTTAAATAGTGCAGCACGTGCCGCTTTCAGACGCGGTGCCAGGATCAGAAGAAACTCCAGCCTCAGAGTGGTGAATAGTATCTTTATGGGGTACCGCAACTTCCTGATGGTGGATGGCGACAGCAGTCTTCGCAATACCAATGATCCCGATCTGCTCACTTTGTTGAAGAGTGGTTCGGTTGATATAGCAAACAGGCAATTGTTTTTTAATAATAATCTCATTGTCAATACAACTGCAGCCTTCAACAGCAATACGGATACTACGGCTAACGGATTGGTCGAAGTGGCACGAGCAGCGGGTAGTCAGAATAAACTCACCCTACTTGATCAATGGGTTCGTCAAAGTGGTTGTCTTGCCAACAATATCAATCCGGTGAATTTTGATGCCGGCACAGTATTGGTCAATCCTGTGGCATCAAGCACGACCCCGGATTTCAAACCTGTTGCTGGTTCTCCTGCATTAAGGGGTGCAGAATTTGACTGTAATCCTGTATTAAAGAACTTCATTTCTTCTGTCGATGAAATCAACCATGCACAGCAATCAACAGCATATCCGAACCCTGTCAATGGTGGCATTGTCTTTTTCGGAAAAACGGTTGTTTCTGCAGGACTCTTTGATCAGAACGGAAGACTTATACAGTGGGAGGTTGACAGCGATCATATGAATGTGGAATCGGTTCCAACCGGTATTTACTTCCTAAAGACGGAAGGATTGGTTCAAAAAATTCTGATCACGCAGTAAGCATAAGAAATAGCTTGACGTGCTGTCATTTATTTTGAAAAATTATGTGAAGATTTAGCACGTACACGCTTTTACATTAGTATTTCAATTTCAGTTTACGGAAGAGGTGGCAGCCGTGTCATCTCTTCCAAATTTTTTTTAATTAATATTTATTATAGTAGAAATTCTATACTGTAATTTAATAGGAAGTTCTACACCAACACTAAGAGAAAATACAAATGTAATTTAGGCAAATTACTTGCTTTTAAGCACTTCATATTTTTGACTAGCTTTTTTCCAGTGGCCTTTTCTTCGTGGTCCATAAAGAAATAACTTGCTCATAGGATAGCTGAAGATGACATCTCCGTTATAATCGGCAGGTAACTCCCGATAGTGTATCAATGGATTTTCTTCAAGACAGGATCGAATGGCGTGTGTATATACGCCCGGTCCGGTCATGCTGTGGCCATCGTGTGGGAAGCGGTTGTTTCGAAGGTTGTCTGTGAGCATCTGAATTGTCCGCTGCAGAAAAGGATGTCCTGCTTCGAAGAATAGCGCATATTGAATATAAAATAGTCCGTTAGACTCCTTTGAAATCAATGCATGGTCACCCGGCAAAATCATAGTATCCAATTTGGCCGTGATCAGGCTATCAATATCGAGGTACACGCCTCCAAAATGATAAAGGATAACATATCGGAAGAAGTCTGCTTTAAGGGCACCGATTTGAATGCGACAAAATAATTCAAAGGCTTCGGGATTCAAAGTACGATGCATGAATTCATTCATGCGTTGGTCATCGTAAAACTCATACCGGTAATCCGGATTTTTTTTTCTCAAACGCAATACATGCTGGCGCGTTAACCAAGGTAATGCACTTGAATTAAAAGTTTGATAAATAACCTTTGGTATAGCCATTTATAATTATTTCAAAGGATTTGAGATTGAAAGAACGTTCAATATCAAAGAGGTTATAATTGTGATGAAGCCGTAAGAATACGATGGCTTCAATTCGTGTTGATGACTAAATTATTATTTAATCATTACGAAAAAAATCAGGTGTATCTTTTAATAAAATGGTCCGCAACTTATGATGAAATAAGTCGGATATAACTCATAGCGAGCTCAAGTTGTTCGCTGCGGTCCAGCAGGGTGTTGTCGATCAATACAGCATCTTCTGCACATCGCAAAGGGCTATCTTCCCGCGTGGAATCTATTGTGTCACGGTGTTCCAGGTTTTCAAGCACTTTTTCAAGGCTGATTTCCCTGCCCATGCTTTGGAGTTCATTTTGCCTGCGTTGTGCACGTACCATTTTGTCCGCCGTCAGAAAAAACTTGACGGATGCATCGGGGAAGACCACCGTACCGATATCCCTTCCGTCCATAACCAGCGACTGCTGTTTCCCGATACGACGCAAGATCTCATTGACCTTTCTTCTGACTTCAGGGACAACAGAAATCTCACTAACCCAACGTGTCACTTCGGGCAAACGAATTCGTTCTGTGACTTCCTGGCCATTGTTCATGACCTTTAAGTAATCACCTAAGCTAATCTGAATTTCAAGACCATCCAGATTGTGAATTACGGCGTGGCGATCCTCCGGATGAATACCGAGATCAAGGCAGTACAGACACACTGCCCGGTACAGTGCACCGGAGTCGAGATAATGAATCCCCAGCCGGGATGCCAGGTCCCTGGCTAGCGTACTTTTTCCACAAGCTGAGTGACCGTCGATGGCAATGATGATAGGTGAAGGCATGCCTCGTAAAGATTAAAAAAAAATCCCTGTCCGCGAGTACGGAAGGGATTTTTAATATTATTAAGCCCTGTTCAGGCCTTAGTATTCATCTTCGTTAAACAGGAAGTCATCTTTACGCGGGTAATCCGGCCAGATATCTTCCATTGATTCAAAGATTTCTTCCTCGTCATCGAGTTCCTGCAAGTTTTCAATTACCTCAATAGGACACCCGCTTCGTATCGCATAGTCGATCAGTTCATCGCGCGATGCAGGCCAGGGAGCGTCTTCCAGATGATGAGCCAATTCAAGGGTCCAGTACATAATTTTTTAATTTATCCGGTCAAATATGTGTAATAATATATTTTTCGTAAAAAGGTTTCCGGTTATATAATTAACATGGCATCGCCGTAGCTGTAGAACCGGTATTTTTCCTTAATGGCCACCTGGTAAGCATCCATGAGCAGTTCATGTCCAGCGAAAGCAGATACCATGATCAGCAGGCTGGACTTGGGTTGATGGAAGTTGGTGATCATCCTGTTGGCAATGCTAAATTCATAAGGAGGGTACACAAAGAGATTGGTCCAGCCTTCACCGGCTCTTAATTGTTTCGAAGCGGTAACATTTGATTCAAGTGCACGCATGGTGGTGGTACCCACACAAGTGACGTTGCGCCCGGCTGCTTTTGTCTTATTGATGAGATCTGCGGTCTCCTGTGGGATACGGAAATACTCGGCTTCCATCTTGTGTTTCGAAAGGTCTTCCACATCGATGGTTCTGAAAGTACCCATGCCGACATGAAGGGTAACTTCACCGAAATAGCCACCTTTGATCTCGATCATTTTGCAGAGCTCACGCGAGAAATGCAGTCCTGCCGTTGGCGCTGCGACGGCTCCAACCTCCTTGGCGTAGACCGTCTGGTAACGCTCGATATCGCTGGATTCACTGTTTCGCGTAATATACTTCGGGAGAGGGGTCTGCCCCAGTAATCGTAGGATGGCCTGAAAGGATTCTTCATCGCCGTCATGCAGAAACCGGATGGTCCGGCCCCTTGAAGTTGTATTGTCCACTACTTCGGCAGCAAGGACTTCCTTGTTATTCTTATCATAGAAGTACAATTTATTGCCCACCCGAATCTTGCGAGCAGGATCAACCAGGACATCCCAGAGTCCGACAGCCTTGTTGAGTTCCCTGAGAAGGAAAACCTCGATTTTGGCGCCCGTCTTCTCTTTTTTGCCATAGAGCCTGGCCGGAAAGACTTTGGTGTTGTTGATGATCATGGCATCCTTGTCCTCTACATAATCGAGAATATCCTTGAAGAGCTTGTGTTCGATCTTGCCGCTGGAGCGGTGTATGACCATTAACCTGGACTCGGTTCTTTCGCTGGCCGGGTACTGTGCGACCAGGTTCTTTGGCAGGTTAAAGTCAAAATTGGATAATTTGGTTCGCATGAAATGCTTTTTTAAATTTTGCGCAAATGTATAAAATCAATATGGCCGTTGTCAAGTATCCCGGCATTATTCTTGGATCACCTATTCCTATCGTCCAAAATTCTTTTTTATTGTCCAGGCAAGCTGATTACAAGGAAATTAGCCGAATTGAAGTAATAAATCCGGGCGAAACTCTACCTTGTGGCTGATCATGGTCAATATTTCCGGATTTCAGCCAAAAACACCAAAATGCTTCTTGAGAAATCTGGAATGGGGGCCAGTAGAAAGATGGCAAGGTCAAGTTGAACACTGCAAAAGATTAAATGTTGCCAAACGGGAGGAAATTGTCAAAATGAAATCATTGATCTTCATCCGGATGGCTTTATAAAGAAACTGTAATAATGATCTTTTTCAGAATACTGAACGAAAGCCTGAGGCAAGCACTGCAGCAGTTGATTGGCAACAAACTGAGAAGTTTTTTGACACTTCTCGGTATAATAATTGGTATTTTCTGCATAATTGCTGTATTATCGTCCGTAGACTCATTACAAAACAATATTGTTAAAAGCTTCCAAAAGCTGGGGACGGACGTCATTTTCCTGGACAAATGGTCCTGGGCTGAGGACCCGGGTCAGAGTTTTTGGAAATATATGGGAAGACCTTTTCCCAGTGAGAAGGATTTAGAAGCCATTCAGTCGCGTTCAAAGTTGGCGCAGGCAGCAAGTTTTATGGTATTTATCCCCGGAAAACTGGTTAAATACCAAAATACCTACGTGGAGGGGGCCTATATGATGGGCATTACCGAGGATTACAATAAGGTCATGAGGCTTAACATTGGCGAGGGCAGGTATCTGTCAACGCTCGAATTTAACCGTGGCCTGAATCAGGCCATCATTGGCTTTAAGCTGGCTCAGGGACTTTTTCCCAAAGGAGATGGCGTCGGACGTGAAATCAGTCTCTATGGTCAGAAATTTATTGTAGCGGGTGTTTTGGCAGAAGAAGGGAAATCCATTCTGAATGTATGGCCCACCGATGAGGCAATTCTGGTTCCACTCAAATGCGCCAAAAAACTCGTAAGCATCAACAGTAATTCTTCTTGGGGAAGTCTCGTGGCGATCAAGGCGCAGTCGCAGGATAAAATCGAAGAACTTAAGTATGAACTCGCCAGCATCATCAGGCCGGTCCGTGGACTAAGGCCCAAGGATGCCGATAATTTCTCAACCAATCAGATTACACTTCTCACCAGCATTATTGACAAAGTCTTTGGGGTGGTTAACCTCGCGGGGTTTGCCATCGGGGCATTTGCCATGCTAGTCGGGGCATTCGGTGTTGCCAATATTATGTTTGTCTCTGTCAAGGAGCGCACCTCGATCATCGGTATAAAAATGGCGATTGGCGCCAAGCGTTATTTTATTTTGCTGGAATACCTGCTCGAAGCAATCATTTTGTGCATTGTCGGTGGTCTTCTCGGACTGGTTTTGGTATGGCTGCTATTAATGATTCTGACTAAATTCCTGCACTTTGATATGTTTATCTCATTCAGGAATATGCTTCTGGGGGTTGGTCTGTCTGTGATTGTCGGCCTGTTGGCAGGATTTTTCCCTGCACTCAGCGCTTCCAGAATGGATCCCGTTGAGGCAATCCGAAAATAATCTTGCATCTCGTTGCAACGTTCTGGTGTTTGGAGGGATACCAGTAGAAAATTAGAATATGAAAATTCACCTGTTCCTTCTTTCGCTTATCCTGCTGGCAAATTATTCATGCCGCAAAGACAACACCATCGTTACGACGAACGATGAATTTGAAAAATATACCCAGCTGATTGAAAGTAATGCGCTGATTGAGATACGCAATGAACAATTTGAGGTCATCCCCAATGTTGCTCTCAACATCGGAGATCAGGTATTTGTTAGTAACAGTAAGGGTATTATAGTGATCAATAAAGTTGCCCTGAAAAACACCGGTCACATTGTGACCCTGAAGCATAAGGACTATTTTAGCACGCCAAAGCGAATTTATCCTGGCAACAGGGTCAATCGCCTCACCATGATTCGTCGAGGTGCATCGCAACTTATAGACAATCAGACTGGAGGAAAGATCAGCTTCAGTGGCGTGGAATACACGTTTCCGGCCAATGCTTTGGTTGATGCTTCAGATCAGGTTTATAAAGGTTCTGCCAAACTCTATTGCCGGTACCTGGATCCAACCGATCCCGTCACCGCACAGACCATGCCGGGTGATCTTCGCGCATTTGACAAAGAAGGCCGTTCGCGCGTCTTGCGAACCCTGGGGATGGTGGCCACGGAAATATTGGCTGAGGATGGCAGCACCCTGAAAATCGCAGCAGGAAAGACCGTGCATATCAGAATGGATATTCTTCCTTCAATTGTATCATCAGCGCCATCCTCAATTCCGACTTGGAGCATTTCAGATAGAAATGGAGAATCTACCTGGCATGAAGAAGGGATTGCAACAAAAAATGGATCTGTTTACAATTTTGAAGTGAGTCATTTCTCATTCTGGAATTGCGACCTTCCTGCAGAATATGTCTATCTCAAAGGCAGACTGGTGGATGAGAATCAGGTGCCGTTAAGCAATGCGACGGTCATCGTCAAAGATCTGTCAACGGGTCTATGTGGTTCTGCCTACACTGGTATGGATGGAACATACGGAGGAAATGTACCCAAGGGTGTCCCACTGACATTTGAAGTTGTCTTAAATTGTAACGGGCAGAAGTCTCCAGTTGTGGTTTATTCACAAGCTTTGAATAGCCTCAACACGGATACGGATATGGGTGATATCCGGATCCAAACCAATACGCTTTCGATCGCAAAGATTCAGGGTCAGGTTGAATCCTGTCCACCCAATAGTCTTGGATTTTCAGTCATTGAAGTAAAGGTTAACGGTAATTTTTTGGGGACGTTCCGAATCAATTCAAACGGTATTTTTGATGAAAAAATTCCATGCTTGTCCATAGGGTCAGTGATTGAAATCAAAGTTATTGACCTGGATAATTTACTTGAATCAATTGTATTTACTTTGACTTACAATGGCAAGGACAACCTGGATTATGGAAAAGTGTCAGCGTGTCAAAAATTAGATACTTATGTCAAGATATCCTATAATTCGGAGCCGGAAGAGACTTTTAAAGATACTAGCTTTTACATTAATAACATAGTAGATAGTTTAAATCCTGGAAAGAGAGTACATGAATTCAGTGTAGTGTGTTACACCCCAAGATCTGTGAACTTAATTTTCCAATATGAGCAACCTGTTGTAGGTATAGATAAACCAGTATCGGTAACTTATATTTTTGATGAACATCCATCCGGCAGCCGTACTTTAGTTTGTTCGGATTGTGCGACGGTCAATTTTTCTGAATACGACTATCTCAACGGTTATGTGCAGGGGACATTCAATGCATCAGATGGGACAACAAGTTTCAAAGGATCATTCAGGCTGAAAAGGAAATAATGATCCATTCATTGCAATTACAATGCTGGTTCCGGAACTAATTCAAAAGTGTTTAAAGAAAGACCCATCGGCTCAACGCGAGCTGGTGGGTCTTTTTGCACCAATGATGCTGAGTATCAGCAGGCGGTATGTGCAGGATGATGGACTGGCCTATGATGTCCTTCAGGAATCCTGGATTAATATTTTTCAGCACATTGAGACCTTTAATGCTGCATTGGGATCATTTGAAGGATGGATCAGCCGCATTGTAGTGAACCAATCACTCAAAGAACTGCGCAGGAGAAAAGGGAAGTACATCTCTGAGATTAACCAGATTACGGAGCATTATGTAGATGAACCCGAGGTGTACTCCCAACTGGAGACCGAGACATTGTTCAGGCTGATCCTTCAATTGCCGGATGGATGCCGCGAGATTTTTAACCTGTATGTTATGGAGCAGTTCGCACACAAGGAAATTGCTGCATTACTGAATATTTCAGAAGGGACTTCCAGAAGTCAGCTCAACCGCGCGCGCAACTTGTTGCGCAATAAAATTGAACAAATAACTTATTCAAAAGCAAAGGCTGTATGAGACAATCGGATCAGCATATACGAGAGAAGATCCTGAAGCATCAGTCACAGGTTGATGCGGATCAGCTGTGGATGCATATTCAGGAGAGAAGCAAGAAAAGGAAGCGGAGGTTTTTCTTTTTTTGGTTTTTGGCCGGGATCATGTCTGTAGGCATAATTGGATGGATTGTGGTGTCTGATCATCACAAAAAGCAGCTGTCCGTAGAATTGGAGAGGACTGAATTTTTGATTTCAGAAAAAATTTCAGACGTCGATGAAGAATGTCCTAAAGTGCAGCGAGTTCAATTGCAAACTTCTGATCTACCGGCTTTGAGCACCAATACAAGTGATATGAATGTAGACATCGGTACGCAGAATGTCAGGACAGACGATTATCATCAAAAAACAAGTCAGAAAGACATTCAGCATAATGAAGATCCGTCCAGGAATTTAAATCCGTCTACGATCATAGGTATTCAAAAGAAGGAAGTGTATAAAAACGAGAAAGCACAAAGGCACACGATCCATTCGATTGCAGCCTTGTCCTCGCAAAATGTTCCTGATAACAACGATGCGGCAATGGCTGTTTTACATCATACTGAAAACAAAACCAATGCTAGTGACAACATTACCTCAGAAAAAGCAAATCATGTAACGGATATTCAATCAATATCAACATCTCAAGCAGAAACCATTTCATCAACAAAGGTTAAACCAGAGGAAAAAACAAAGTCACAAACGGAAGTGAATTTGACACCTGATGTCAATAGTAAGGATAACTTATCAGCCGATGCAAAGTTGACATTGATCCCTGCAGAAGAACAACCTCAGAGACCCCCTCGACCCGCCAGAAAGAAGGATATTGAATTTTACAGCAGTCTTATGAATGTAACCAGGGATTGCCGCATAGTGGGAGATTCTCTTTCACGAAATTATACTTTCATTGTACCAAAATATGCAGGCCAGCTGGGTTTGAACGTAATCCGACCATGGCGTTATGGATTGGGCATTGAACTGGGGTTGCGTTACACCTATTTTCTGCTGCAGTCAGCGTATCATCGTTATGAATACCGCAATGACAGCATTGCCAAGGGCCACAGTTACGATTATGTCTTTCTCAACGGGCTTAGCGAAAAAAGATTAGAAGACCTCTTCTATCGTCGCGTAACCCACATTGCAGATATTCATTACCAGCGAATGCATCAGATGGATTTACGTGCAGGGTTCAATGTGTCAAAAACAATGGGACGTTTTCAACTGAAAGCAGCGGTGGGGATAGCAGCCAACCTCATCACGTTGACTTCAGGAGCTTATTTGGATCCCTATGGAAGTCCAGTTGACTTTTCAACTCAAATCAGGCGAAATTCCGGATTATCGCTCGATGCAGCGGTGAAGCTCGCCTATGTCTGGAGGGATTTACAGTCGCTTGGATTGGGCTGGAGTGGGGTGCAGTATCTCAATAACTTTAACCGCAATGCCTTGGTCAAAGAAAAATATGTCCTGTCTGGGCTGCAGTTGACTTATCAAAGAAGATGGTAGTCATGCTGCACATACTTCATTGGTTGAATCGTCCTTAAGCAAATAAGTTAAGGAGAAAGTAAGCTATTTTTTTTCCTGAGGAACTTGTTCTACCGCCATTTGCTTTTTGGCCGAAAAGACAGAAAAATGCACATAACGGTTAGGATACAGGCGCAGATCAGTTAATAGCTTGTCGAGGCTTTTGGCCGTACTTTCCAGATTATTATACAAAGCTGGATCTTTGATCAGTTTGGAGGCAGTACCATTTCCATTTTGAATCTGGCTGATCAGCTCATTGACCTTGTGCATGGAAGTTGTAGCTTCCTGGGCAGTTTTTTGCAAGCTTTGTATGGTCTCGTCTGCATGATTCGCTATTTTACTGACATCAGCCTGCTTAAGCTGTGCGGTGACAGCCTGAAGATTCGAAAGACTTTGGTCTATACTTTTGGTATTGGAAGCAAGGGATGAGCTGAGGGTATTCAAATTTTTCATGGTGCTGTTAATCTGCTGGTTATTGTCAAGCAGAACCTTGTGCAATTGATTTGTAAGCAGATTCAGATTGTGCAACGTACTTTTCAGGTCGTGCGCCATACCATTGAGTTCCTGATTGGTGCCGGTGGAATCCAGCGCATGTTGTATGCTGGTGCCTGCTGATTTGATGTATTCATCAAGTTCAGATTTGGGAAGCATCGAGCTAAGAATACTTTCGACCCTGGTATCTATCGTTCCATTGTTAGGAATGCAATCATCCGTACAATGATGATCAAATCGAAGGTCAATAGCTTTGCCACCGATCAGTCCGGTGGAAACCAATACTGCGACACTGTTTTTCGGCAAATGGATATCGTTCTTGATGTCAATGTACACCACGACTTTGTATGGATTATCTTCAGCGAGCTGAATTTTAAGTACTGTGCCCACCTTGATGCCTCTGGTGAAAACCGGCGAAGAGGGCTCCAGCTGCGCTACATTGTCAAAATTCAGCAGATACGTCTTGTTGTGGTCCAGCATATTATTGCCTTTGAGAAATTTGTATCCGAAGACCAATAGTATCAGCGTCACCGCCGCCAGAATCCCAATCCGGGTTTCATATGATAGTTTCAAAACAACAATTTGAATGCAAAATTACAAATTCTGACGTCTTCAGGCTTTATTGCCTCCAACCTGAGCTTATATCGGGCTGAATAGAGGCAGTGGCGAGTTCTCTGCTTCGGAGGATCAGGTAATCCTGCAGCGATTGGGTGAGGCTTTTCGCTATTTTGTCCTTTCCTTCATCACTTATTAGAAATGACTCATCGGAAGGATTGTTAATGTATCCCATCTCGACCAGTACGGAGGGCATGGCTGCCTGCCAGAGCACCCGAAATCCAGCCTGTCTTGTCGTACGGCTACCGCCGGGGTGGACGGCACTGAATTGATCATGGAAAAGCATCGCCAGCTCACGGCTTTTGGCCAGGTTCTGGTCCTGAAGCTGATTAAAGATGATAATTTCCTCCATGCTCAGTTGATCCAGCCCGATGTCTTCCTGATTGCCGTTTTCCATGGCGGTGACCTCAAGATTCTGACCGGACTTGTGAAGCCCCATAATGTATGTTTCGGCGCCACGGACTTGACCATTCCGATTGGAATTACAATGTAGGCTAATAAAAAGGTCTGCATTGTGGGTATTGGCAATCGCTGTCCTTTCAGGCAGGGGAAGAAACGCATCCGATTCACGTGTCAGCATAACCCGCGCTTCGGGTATCTGAAGAAGGATTTGGTCCCTTAGTCTTAGTGCCACATTGAGATTAACCTCTTTTTCAAGGCTTGAAGACCCTCTGGCGCCATGATCGTGGCCTCCGTGTCCCGGGTCAATAACTATTAACGGATGGCCAATAATTCGTACTTTTGGCTCGTTAAATGAGGTGGCAACAAAGCTCAGTCCTCCAAGGAAAGGCAACATCAGATGAAGCCTGAATGCTTTGGCGCACCAGTCGTAGTTTATCATCTTGAAATCTTAGTGAGAACAAAAATAATACATATTAAATTATTTTATATATTTAATTAACTAATTTTTTTGATTGAGGCGGATTGTTTACTTTCTTTTCTTATTTGGTTACCTGGCCGCCCAGGATACCACACGCATTGATAGCCTTGTTGCACCCGCTTCAGACAGTCTAATTCTCAGGGGCACCTCGCTTTACATAGCATCAAAGGATTCTGTTGATACACCGGTCGATTACGGTGCAAGGGACAGCATTATATTTGACATGGTCAACAAACTGATACATCTGTACGGTGAGGCTACCATTCATTATCAGACCATGGATTTGGCTGCTGATTATATTCTGATTGATATGAACGGTAACCTGGTTGACGCAAGACCTGGGCGCGATTCGCTTGGCCGGGTGAGCGGAATGCCTGCCTTTAAAGACCGGGATCAAAGTTTTACGGCTCAGAACATCAGGTATAACTTTAAATCCAAAAGGGGATTGGTAACTGAAGCAGTCTCCAAAGAGACAGACGTCTATGTCCACGGAGAAAAAAGTAAATTCTACGCCAGCGATTCGATATCCAAAAATGCGGTCATTTACAATCAGAATGGAATTTTTACCACCTGTGATGCGCCGGAACCACATTTTGGCATTTATAGCCGCAGACAAAAGATAGTAGCCAACAAACTCATTGTCGTGGGTCCCAGTATTGTCAAAATTCATGGCGTGCCTGCGCCGCCATTAATGCTTCCCTTTGGCTTTTTCCCGATTTCGAAGAACAAAACCTCCGGGCTCATCTTTCCGAAAAACTACGTCTACGACCAGTCTCTTGGTTTTGGACTTCAGGATATCGGTTATTACTTTCCGCTCAGCGATTATTACGATCTAAAAGTGACAGGATCTATTTGGTTCAAAGGATCCTTTGCCGTCAATGCCCACAGCAATTACCTCAAAAGATATAAGTACTCCGGCTCGCTGGATCTGCACCAGGCTTTTCTCAGCCGAGAGCTGACGGATACTTATCTCAAATCCAATGACAGGACATTTAAAATAAAGTGGATTCACAAACAGCTTCCGGGCGCGCATCCGTACCGAACATTCGGCGGCGACATCGATTTATCGCTCAATCCGTTCGACCGTCTGGTATACCGAGATTTCAATTCCTACAACAAGAATATTCTTCGTTCGAATATAAATTTCGCGTACAACTTTCCGAATTCGCCATTTTCCATAACAGCCGGAATGTCGCATGACCAAAATTTGCAAACACGCGATTTTAGCATTACACTGCCTTCAGGTAGCCTCAATATGCGTCCGATACATCCCTTCAAAAGAAGGAATGCAGGAGGTGGACAGGAGCGATGGTATGAAAAACTTACCCTTAATTATAAAACCAATTTTATCAATCGTCTGCTCACCAAAGACACGCTTCTGTTAAAACCTGAAACACTAAAAAACATTCAATATGGCGTTCAGCACGCTGCTTCGATGGATCTGAGCTTTAAGGTGTTAAAGTACATTAGCGTTGTACCACAGGTTTCATATGGTGAAGAATGGTTATTCAAGAGGCAACAATTTAAATTTAATCCCGACACCTTAATTTCCGGCAGTGATACCACCTTTGGCAAAATCGATACAACGGTTTATAACAAATTCGGTGCTTTGCGCACGCTGACCTCTTCACTATCGGCCAATACCCAGATCTATGGTCAGTTACTGTTCAGGCGAGGCTGGCTAAGGGGTATACGGCATGTGATGTCGCCAGGTATTTCGATGTCGTATGCACCCGATTATCACCGGAGTCCTTTCAATTATTTTAATAGTGTCTCCACAGACTCCAGACCAATGCTTGATGTGGTTCGTGAATACCTGATCTATACTGGTAGCCCGTTTGGAACTTCTGGTGTTCCAAGTGAAAACTTTGTTGTTTCCTTTAATATCACCAACAGGGTTGAGATGAAGTACTATCAGCGGAAGGATTCCACGCTTAAGAAATTTCCATTGCTCGAGAATTTTTCATTGGGTGGCAATTACAATGTTTTTGCGGACAGTTTTAAACTTTCAAATATCACGGGTCTGGGCAGGATGAGTTATTTCAAAGGCATCACCAGTATTACTTTTGGAATGACTTTCGATCCCTATGTGCGTGAAGTTACGTCAACAGGACAGGAAAGGCGTGTCAACAAGTTTCTGTTTGACCAAAATAAAAAGCTGGCGAATCTCACCGATGCAATGCTGGTCATCAGCAATGGAACGACGATCCCGAAGATCATTAGTCTTGTGCGTGGCAAGCAGATCGTTCCTGGCGATGTACCGGAATTTGGTTCGCTCTTTAACACCTTTGGTCTGTCACATACCATGCAATATCGTTTTCAGCGGACACCTCAGGGCCGGGATTCTTTTTTCCTGGCTGTACACAGTTTGTCTACCAGCGGGTACATCGAACTCACCCCGAAATGGCGTGTTACCATCGGACAGGTAGGTTACGACTTCATTCGACATCTGCCGACCTATCCACAGTTTGGCTTTGAACGGGATCTGCATTGCTGGACGATGAAATTTGACTATTACCCTCAGGCCAGATCATTCACATTTTTCATTGGCGTCAAGCCTGGTTCGCTGGATTTTATCAAGATTCCGAGTAACAGGAATTTTACGGGAGGATATTACTAGTATCGTTTGAGAATGACAGGCGTGTATTGGACGATGATAAAAAATGCAGCCATGCAGAGGTCATCATTATTCAGATCTGTTTCGTAGTAAAAACTCCAGTCGCGCGGATCGTAACCATAATCATTGATCACATAGGCGAGAAGATCGTTGGACGTGTTGACAAGTTCCCATCGCAATCCTTCATATTCTTTTCGAAGTTTTAAATGGAAAAATTTATTGCCGTCACTGATCAACCACTCATCCAGTTGCCCCGGCCAGACCGGTTTTATTGATAAAAGGTGTTGGTCCCTGCGTAGATCCCATTCATTGGGGTTTTCACGCCATCTCAACTTGACCGATCCCGGTCTATCCTGCAATCTGAAATTCCAGCTGCGGAAAGCATCGGAGGGCAATCCTGCGTATTCGAGTGTTGCCGTTTCATGATCCAGGGTATCATACATAGATCATCCACTCAGTCAAACGGTCGTCATACCGGCTGGTGGCATAATAAAAATTTTGTGCCCCAAGGTTATTGGAGCTGAGAGCAAGCAATAAAATACTGATCAGCAGGAGATCAGAACGGTAGATCATCAAAATTATCGGCCTGTTGGAAAGCAGGCGGTTCATCGGATTTGATCTTTTCTGATACTGGTTGTTCGCTGGACATTTTTTCGATTCGCCAGGCGTTCAGGTTGGTAAAGTACTTATCCTGCCATTCGCGTCCGCGCAGGTCAAACTGCACATTAATGACATCTCCTTCTTCGTAAGGATCAATGGCATTGCAACGCTCCTGGGTCAGCTGAAATTTGATAAATTGTGGATATTGCTCCTGTGTCTGAATCACAAACTCCCTGGTTTGAAAGCTGTTGGACTTGGATTCAGTAGGATACTTGCGGTGAAGTCGTCCAGAAATATTAAATGACATAAAGTCTGAGATTGGTTAACGCTGCAAATATACGATCAATATGCCATCGGACATTATCTATTGATTCCGGCTCAGGCGATATTCTTGCTAAACGAAGAGCAAGCCATGATTGTGTCAGAATCTTTTCAGATATAGTAGAATCCGACGCCCTTCATCCGCCCCCGCAAAGTATGCAGGTATTTCTTTGGACTGCGTTCGTGTTGAGATTTGGTCTTGAACCTAAAATATTCATTGTATTATCCTTTGTCTTTGATTTTCAATCTGAAAGTTAAAATCAAAATCAAGCAACGATTAAAGTTTAAATTATTGAATAGGCATTTGACATATAAGCTTTAATTCCTGGCGATACCTGAATAAATTAAGATTGCTCCGATTTATTGGATACTTCCAATTACAAACATCATATCCATGCTTGGACTTGGCTGTCCTCCTTTAGGTTCAAGTGTAATCGCAAATGCCTGTACTTCTTCAATAAATTTTATTTCTTTCAATCGTTGTGTTGTGTCCATTTCAAATACCCCTAAATCAATGGGTTTTCCTCCCACAATGGCCCATAATTGATATTGTTTTTCCTTTGGAGGTGTTGGAAGATCGATGACGTCGACCAAAGTGCGTTTTGTATCCGTGTCATAATAGATGGTTGCAATGGACTGAGGTGATTTGGGTGTGCCCTTTAAAATAATTTTGTGGGCAGACTCTGAGCGCAGGAATATTAATTGGTTGCTGCAATCCAGCAATGATAAACTATCTGATTCGGATTTGGCCTTATAAATTGTGATATCGTGCTCAAGTTGAGATATTTTTTGATTGGCTTCCTGATTAAGTTTCCATATACTGTATAAAGCAATGATTAACCCAATCACTGTAAGACCTAACATGTAATTTAGCCATGTGTTGGATCTTGAAGAATTGTGTAAAGGTTCTGATTTTATTTTCTCAAGCACTTTTGAAATGAATGAGTCCGGAAGTGGTTTGGAATATGCTTTGGTGAAATTTTCCAAAGTCGATTCAATTTTTTCGATCTCGGCTTTAATTTCGGGATGCAGCGAGCTGTAAGACTGAATTTCCCGATTTTGCTCAGGTGTCGTCATACCCAATACATACTGCTCCAGAATACCGGAGTCTATGTATTCTTGTATGTTCTTCAGTTTGTTCATTGATAGAAATAAATCAGTACTAATTTTATTAAAATGTTTCGAAGCATTTTTATTGCTGTGCTTATTCTTGTTTTAACCGTTCCAAGAGGTATGCCAAATTCATCGGCAATCTCCTGTTGTGTGTAACCCTGTAAGTATACCAGATCGATCAGCGCTCTGTATTTGGGATCGAGCGTATTGATCTTATTCATCAATGCAGGATCTGTTATTTGCATTGATTCACTCAATTTAATATCATTATATACGTCTGAGTCGATACTTTGGATTTTTCGCGTTCCGTGTTTTCGTAAATTATCAATAGCTGTATTTCGTATTATTGTCAGTATCCACGTAAACAAAGAACTTCTTTCGGGATTATACTCATTTAGATTTCTCCATATTTTAATGAATCCTTCCTGAAGTGAATCCTCCGCTGCGTCAGCATTGTGGAGTATTTTGGAAGTAACTCCGTACATGGCCTCGCCATATTGATCCATAAGTAAGCGCAAACCTTGCTCGGGATGACTTTTCCTCAAGCTTAAAAATTGCTGCAATACAGGGTCCTTTTGATCCATCGTGAAGCGGTATTGCGAAGGTATTCTTTTTTAATTCAAATTTTACAATGATCATGAAGAAACACATTCTTCTGATGATCAGGTGTTTGAATGAAGATTATCTAATTTATTGATAATCACAATGATGTAAGAATTTCATCAAGTTGGATACCGCGCTTAGTTCAATGGATCAGTGATGAACGGGATCAATTTTTCAAAATTTTGCAATTCTTCAAATCCAAAACATCATCAGGACTCGTATATCTTGAAAAATATATCATTTATGAATTTAAAAAATGTACTCTTCACTGGAATATCGATGATTTCATCTTTGTTCCTGCAGGCTTCCAGTCATCGTGAAGCACCGTTGATTGCCAATGATCCACTGGCAGATAATGTGGATCTTTATGCCTTCCGAAGTCCGGACAATCCGGATATGATTACCATTATTGCGACATATGTTCCGCTTCAGTTGCCGCATGGTGGGCCTAATTATTACAGTTTTGGCGAAAACATTCGTTATGAAATTCACATCGACAACGATGCCAGCAAACCAGGTGATGAGATCACCTACAGATTTACTTTTAAGAAAGTTAATGAGGACCCTTCTACATTTTTCAACATACGCCTCGGAAAGCAAAATCTGAAAACCACTTACACGCTGGAAATCAGTACAGATGGCGGTGTCACTTTCAGAACTGCAATTGCTGATGGTATTGTTCCGCCCAATAATATTGGTGCCAGATCCATCGGATCGGGTGCTGGACTGAATACCAATTATGCTGGTCTGATGAGCAACGCAGTCAAGACAACCAATAGTGGTATGAAAGTCTTCTGCGGTCCATCGGATGATCCTTTCTTTGTTGATTTAGGAGGTGTTTTTGATTTAGGTGATTTGCCTAGACAAAATGGAAAGCCCCGGGATGGTCTCGCGTGCCTGAATGTCAGCACCATTGCACTTCAAATACCTATCTCACAACTGAAAAAGGCTGGAGTTGGTCAAGCTAAAAATATCCTTGATGGAGATTATGTCATTGGTGTTTGGGCCTCTGCAAGCAGACCAATGATCAGAACATTGAGTGCTGGAAGCGAGACCCATAGCGGCGATTTTGTGCAGGTCTCCAGATTAGGAATGCCATTAACAAATGAAGCTGTTATTCCCATCGGCTATAAAGATTACTGGAATGGTCTGACTCCTTATCAGGAAATAGCGGATACCTTACTTGACAATTTCTTTTATAACCCTGAATTGGCGTTGTACATGGATGACAGATTATATGGTGGGGCAGTCCCTGCAATGTCAAAGTTGAGAATTCAGACTAAGTCTCTTGGGGCATTCGATTTTGGCTATGGCAAAGACGGTTTGTTTGGGCTCAAAGGAAATCCGGCTTTGAATGGTACTGCATTGGACGATAATATTTTCGGAAAATTATTGTTGCCCGGACCTGGCAAGGCAAGATCTGTCGATTTATGGCCCGCTTTTCATACGGGTGTTCCTAATGTCATACCTTATCAATTGGCAACAGGTAAAAATGGAAATCCTCTGGCAGCTGGAAAGCCATTTATCAATAATTTCCTTCCCAATGGAGGCGACATGCTGCGATTGAATATGGCCGTTCCACCAACTCCGAGAAATGATACCAAATTTAGTACTTTGGGATTGATACAGGCCGCTGTGCTTGGATTGACTGACCCAACTTTTGCTAACACGAATATTGAATTTATACCAAATATGGATGGTTTTCCAAATGGACGAAGACTTGAAGACGATGTAACCAGAATTGAATTGCAGGCTGTATCAGGAATCGTTCTGGCTGCGGTTGGCCTTTGGTATGATGATTATACAGCAGGAGGCTCAAATCCAGTTACACCAAATCTGGTTAACGTATTAACTTATACAACAGGTGTCGAGAAAAATGATATTGCATTTTCAAATTCGTTTCCTTATGTGGCCATGCCATGGTCAGGTGACGGTGAATGCGGTGGCAAAGTAGTATCCGGTGTATATAATCCGGGAGGGGGAGTTATTGGTCTGGAAAGACCTCAGGTATCCATTGTCAATTATCCTAATCCAGTTGAAAACGTAACCACATTTAAGGTAAATTCAATCGTTGATACCAAGATTAAATTAGAATTACAGTCTCAGGATGGCAGAACAATCATGTCTTTGTCAGAAGCTTTATTTGGCAAAGGTGAGAATGAGTTCAATGTTGATCTGAGTAATCTGAATTCCGGTATGTATATCGCGACAGCGCGAGCGTTAAATGGTGGAATTATTGGATTCACCAAAATTATTAAAAAGTAGTATTCTTTTTTTAAATATTGATAGATCATGTTCCGGATACTTTTTAAAATGCCGGAACCTGATCTGTCATAAGTTAGTAATCTATCAATATGAAAAATCTATCAATATTATTATTAGTGTTTATTTCAGTATTAGGATGCCAATCGGATAAAAACATAAGCAAACTGGATGTGCCTGCTTTGTTGGATCGAGCTGAAAAGTTACAGTATAGCAACGAATGGCCGGAAGTAAAAAATCACTATGCCGATCTCAAATATAAGCTTGTCAAAGACAATGAAAATATTGAAGCATTGATTCGCTTAAGCCAGTTGTTTATCAATGAGGCAAGAATTACCGGAGAGCATGGGTATTATTATAATGCTGCTTTAAAAATGACAACGTTGGCATTATCAAGTAAAACAATTTCCAGAGATCAGCGATTTCTGTGCTTCAGTAATAAGGCAAGTATCCAGCTTTCACTTCATGATTTTAGAAACGCATACAATACAGCCCAGGAAGCAGTAAGTCTTAATCCATACAATGCGTCGGTATACGGTGCGCTGGTTGATGCATGTGTAGAATTGGGCCAATACACTGAAGCGGTTCAATATGCAGATAAAATGGTTTCCATTAGGCCAGATATCAGATCTTATTCCAGGGTATCCTATCTTAGGGAAATCCACGGGATGCCAGAGGAAGCTATTGCTGCATTAAAACTTGCTGTAGAGGCAGGTAGTCCCGGTAGCGAGGAAAAGTCCTGGGCTGCCTTGCAATTGGCAAAACTCGATCACCGTTATGGTAAAAAAGAAGAAGCAAAGCTCATCCTTAAAGATATTTTAGTTGAAAGAGAGAATTATCCTTTCGCAAAAGAGGCATTGGCTGAAATATATATTGAAGAGAAAAACTATGTAGAAGCTGAAAAGGAACTCAAGGAAGCTTGTGATATTATTCCAGAAGTGTCATTTTACATTGCCCTCGCACGATTATATCAAATACAGGGCCGCGATTCGGATATGAACGACAATGTTAGTACGGTGATTCAAATGCTTCAGGATGATACGGATCAGGGTCACAATATGAGTCTCGAATATTCTGAAGTTTTTCTTTCATTTTTCAATGATCCGGAAAGAGCATTATTATATCTTCAAAAAGATCTTCAAATGCGACCTGACAATATTGACATCAATCGGATGTTAGCAAAAATATATGCTGCGAAAAAAGACAAATTGAATGCCGAAATTTGTTTTAAAAAGGCAAAAATGACCCATTCAAAACATCCTGAGTTAAGCGAAATTGGTAAATTATTAGCGGCAATATAACCGAAGCGATATACATTTACATACTTACAACGAGATGAAGCAAAATATAATTCTTACATTACTATGGGGTTTTGTGATTATCCCTATGTTTTCTCAGGTAAGGGGCGTTGTTGTTGATGAGGAAGGACAACTCCTTCAGAATGTCACGATACAAAATCTGAGTAATCAGCGCCATACCCATTCTGATGAAAAAGGAGACTTCGTTTTTGAAGAATGTAAGGTTGCTGACAGCTTGAAATTTTACTTACTCGGATACAGGTCCCAAAAAATCAAACTGGATGCAACGAATAAGTTCCTTAAAGTGGTTTTAGTATCCGCGCCTTTGGAATTAAATGCGATCGACGTAACTGCTCCCGTGCAAAGTAACTTACAGAAAATTGATATCAGCTTAAGGCCGATACAGAACACCCAGGAAATGTTGCGGATCGTACCCGGATTATTTATTGCGCAGCATGCCGGCGGTGGCAAAGCAGAACAAATTTTTCTCAGGGGATTCGATATAGATCATGGTACCGATCTCGCCATTTCAGTAGATGGTATCTTGCCTGTCAATATGGTATCGCACGCTCATGGACAGGGTTATTCGGATCTTCATTTTTTAATACCGGAGTCTATTCAAAGTGTTGAATTTAACGCGGGGTCTTATGATGCTACAAAGGGAAATTTTGCAACAGCGGGGAGCGTCAACTTTAAAATTAGAGACAGGATAGATCACACACAGATTAATTTCGAGACGGGCCAGTATCAATACAGCAGGCTTTCAGGGTTAATTAACTTAAAAGAAGGGGATAAATCCAATTCATACGCCGGAATAGAGTATTTGCAATCAAACGGTTATTTTGATGCGCCGCAGGATCTCAAGAAACTGAATGCATTGCTGAAATACAATTACATGATTTCACCCAGGCTGAAGCTTAAGTCAAGTCTTAGTTATTTTAAGAGCAGTTGGTCCGCTTCAGGTCAAATACCTGAAAGAGAAGTCAGGGCAGGTCGAATATCCCGATTCGGTTCAATTGATCCTACGGAAGGTGGCGCAACAGCCCGTTTAAACTGGAATGGCCAATTGGATATTTTGAGCAGACGTAACCAATTTATAAAGAGCAATTCATATTTTACGCATTATGATTTTCGATTGTTTTCGAATTTTACTTACTTTTTAATTGACTCAATTCATGGTGATCAGATTGAACAGGGTGAAAAACGAAATATTTATGGTTCTGAACTGACTTACGATTTTCAGCAATCCCAATTTAAATTGCAGTCAGCAATCGGATTGAGGCTCGATGACATCCGCAATTCTCATTTAACGCATACTCAATCACGGAACATTTTCCTGAATGATATAAGATCCGGCAATACTTCTGAGGCCAATGTGTATGGTTATGCCCTTCTTAATTATTCTTTGCATCGATTGAATATTAGCCCTCAGGTTAGAATTGATCACGTCAAAATGGATTATTTTGATAAGTTAAATTCAACACAAAATGGGCAAATTTCGTTTGCCCAAACGATTGTTTCACCCAAATTTATAGCAGAATATCGTTTGGATCAAAATGCGCAATTGTATTTCAAGACAGGATTGGGATTTCATAGTAATGATGCCAGAACGCTCATACTAAACCCATCCGCAAATCTTTTGACAAGAAGTACGGATATTGACCTATGTGCACAAGTCAAATTATTTAAATCACATTTGCTGCATTTAAATTCCTGGTTAATCGATATGGAAGATGAATTGGTCTATGTTGGTGATGAAGGAATTGTCGAATCCAACGGGCCTACAAGAAGATATGGCCTGGAATTTGGATTCAGATCACAGATTTTAAAGAATGTGTTTTTGGAAAGTGACATTGCCTATACGCATGCAAGGGCAAAGAATGATCATCAAATCGCACGGTTTGTGCCATTGGCCGTTAAGTGGTGTGCAAAAGGAGGAATTAATATCCTCGATTGGAATAATTTTTCAGGAAGTATCAGATATCGCTTCCTGGGTGATCGGCCCGCGACAGAAGATTATTCACTGATTGCCAAAGGTTATCTTCTTTGGGATTTGAATGTTTCTTATAAGTACAAATATCTGAATATTGGCGTAAGCATGGAAAATATTACCAACCAAAAATGGAATGAAGCACAGTTTGCGACGGTTTCCAAATTGAGGAACGAATTCATTCCTGTAGAAGAAATTCATTTTACACCCGGGACCTCGTTCAATATGCGTTTAAGAGTCGGAATTTTATTGTAAGTATCATTTTAAATTATTTTGCAGTATAGAACGCTGATTCCTGATTGTTAAATCTTCGGGAAAAGTCCACACAATCATTACATCATAGCATATACGAAAGCAAGATTTCTTAGTGGATGGGGTGTTATCGTTATTAAGTGTACTGATTTCATCTTAAGTCAAAATATATCAGAAGTAATGAACTTCACGAGTAATGTAAGGCAATTCAATTGGGAAAATGGGCTAATTTTTTTAAAAGCGTGGCATAAAATAAAAAACCCATTGACCTGCCGGCCAATGGGTCGTCGTAATATGATATTAACCTTAAAGCCTAATTTTCCATTTTAACTAGTCTGAAGTTGCGGTTTATTCCGCCAACATCAATTCGCAGAAGATAGATTCCCGGCGTTGTCATACTGGAACCTTTGATACGTATTGGGTTTTTGCCCGGAGACGTTTGGCCGCTTTGTTCCATGATGATTTGACCATTAATATCGCTGATCGAATATTTGAATCCTGAAGTTTGTCTGGTTTCGATCCACACCGTCGTTACATCCGCAAATGGATTCGGTACCGGACCACCTATGATTACAGTGGATTGCGTACCGGTACTGACTGAATTTTGAGAACGGATCGCAGCAATCTGAAGTCCTGCGTCATAAGCTTCAGCGTTGATGATATCCGAAGATATTTCTACGCTTGTCAGAAACTCACGGGTTATTGGTTCTTCCCAGTCGAGGTTCATCAAAACCTGGTTGGCGTAAAGGTTAACCGGCTGTTCTGTGTTCCAGGATATCAGCAGCAGACCATTGTTGGCATACTGTGTATTGATGTTGTAATCGTTGAGCTGTATTCCGGAAGATTGTATGCCCGTGAAGTGATTTAGTGTTGCATTGAATTTAATCGCCAACTGCATACCATGCATCGCATAATCCTGATCGATGCTCATGGCAATTGATTTGTCGCCGTTGGTTGTAAAACTCATGTTCAGTTGTTGTGTAGTCCGTTCTTCCGCCTTTCGGGCTGCGGACCAACTACTCTGGCTAACATCACCCACTTTAACACCTGTAAAGTCCGTGTAGGCCATATCTCCGGGGACACCAGGATAATAATAAGATTCCGGGATATCTTCTACCCATGGATTCTCGGGATCCGGAAACTGGTAGTTGCTAATCACATAACGCCATGAAGGTGAATTTCTGAATTTGTAATCGATCCCCAGGATCAATTTACGCAGTGAAGCGATATCGGCGCTCGTAATTTTCTTATCATTGGTTACATCGGCCGCTAGATACTGCCATACGTTGTTGAAATAGGTCTTGCCAAGAATGTGTTTCTGAATTCCGATGATATCCAGTGTGCTGATACCCATAAGGTATTCCTGGTCATTGTAAATGCTTACTTTATAATCTTTACCGAGGGTCAGATTTGGAAACGAGAACCTCGATGAGGTCATTTGTTCCGCATGCTGATTGTTCTGATCGAGCGCAAGCACTGAAGCAGGAATGTTGCGGTTATCGGGTGTACTGATCAGACCGGATATTGTGCCGCCTGTGAGATTACCCGGGCATATTTTATTATTATCCTGTATGGTTACGGTCGTGATGCAGCGGTCCTGGAATCCGGTGATTCTATCCGTTACCCAAAGTGTGACGCGGCGTTGGCCAATGCTATCGCAAGTATATCTGCGATATTTGTCAAGCGTATCTCGAGAGAACGACAGGGTGATTGGATTACCACATTGCTGATAACTTCCGTGGTTAACGTCCGCAGCCCATACATCAACGAGTCGATCCAGCTTGCCATCGCCGTCCGCATCATACGCGCTTAAATTAACGGCTATGCCGGTCAGGCAGTATGCAGTTGGGATTTTGCAGTTGACAACCCTGACGATTTGATCACAGGCTATATGATTACCGCACTGATCTTCAAATACCCAGATAAATCGGTGGGTTCCCAACGGCAAATCGCCATCCCAACTGACCACATTGCCACTGGCATTATAAATGCTATCGATGAGACCGTTATTGTATAAATCGAGTTTGAATCCTGATCGTAATAGTTCATCCGGTGTACAATCATCACTGGCCGTATGGCTTAAACGAACGCGTTCGCGGACACAGTTTGTTCCGGAGAGGCACACGGTCACAGTATCGCAATCGTCTGCAATTTTTGGCGGATTCTTGTTGGAGACTTTTATAATCTGAAGATGTGTCCAGGTCGCAAACTTGACGGATGAAGTTGCCGAGTCATAATAGGACTGACACCAGTCGATGACAGTCCAGCGTCGTAACACCTTGAAACAAAGAGAAGAATCCTGTATGTAGTTGAAGACATCATCATCATAATTGTGACCTGGAAGCGAACAATGCACATCGCGGAAAACAGGATAATTGTAGTGTTCCGGTAGTTCACTAGGCTTGACATCGCCTCCGCACATATA
The DNA here is from genome assembly GCA_019694255.1 of Saprospiraceae bacterium. Lineage (GTDB taxonomy): Bacteria > Bacteroidota > Bacteroidia > Chitinophagales > Saprospiraceae > Vicinibacter. Next base: position 5,296 of record JAIBCI010000103.1, on the reverse strand, counting down.
AATTACAGTATCTCTTGGCCAGGTAATCTGATCACCCTGGAATGGATTCGGATTGTATACGTAAATCCTCTGTGAGCAGGTATCACGGCGTTTCATATTATCTTCAACAACGAAGTTGCGCTGCAGATAACCCAGTCCACAATTGTTAATTGCGGTATCCACATATTCATGCATGTGCACCACGCAATTGTCAGAATAATAAGGTTGACCAAAACGCTGTAGATTGACCGTGTCGATGAGGTCAGTACAGGGCATTCTATAATCATGCGGACACACCACAACGGGTGGGGTTTTGTCCTGAATTTCCACTTCCACCATGCAATCATTGGCATTGCCACTTTGATCCTTGGCCCTGAATACCACCATCACCGTCTTTCCAACATCTTCGCAGCAGAATTCAACATAAGGTCTGAATACATTGTCATTCCATGCGCAGGGTGCACCACGGTCCATTCTTCGGACCAGGAAGCTGTCAAGATGACATTCATCATGACTGCCATCATCAAATACACCAGCATAGATATGCACAGTATCACTGTGAGACAACGATATAACTGTTCCTTGCTGACACACCGCTACCGGTGGATTGTGATCTTCTACAGTAATGATATTACGGCACGAAGAATAATTATAGCATCGGTCATATACGCGGTACTCGACGTCATGATCACCCAGATCAAGTGTTACATCTCCTCCGTTCTCTTTGCTGATTAAATGTCCGTCTGCATAAATCTCATAAAACAGGGAATCCTGACAAAGATCATGCGCTTCGATCTCGGGTAGGGTGAAATGTGATGCACAAGTATAAGAAGTTGTTGTGCTTACCGTAAGATCGTAGGGGCAATGCACGATGGCCGGAGGTGTTGTATCTGCGATTTCGATATACTGCTGATACGTTCTTGTAATGGCTGTACTGCACCACCACTCTACAATTCTCCATACGCGCAATATTTTCGTTTTACAAGTTCCTTTGATAATCGGGTAATCTTCATAGGTCACTGAGAGGTTGCAGTAGGTATTAAAACTTGGCCAAAGTGCATTGCCTCCAAGCGTAGGATAACCCGTGTATGTGGGATCCGGGTGACCATCAGCATCTTTAGGGTAGATCGATCCACATTCAACATTGCAATGATCGGCAACGATCCAGTGTTTTGGATATTCGATAGAGTCTATCGGCGCTCTGCGCAACCACACAGAATCATAACAGGGTAGTGAAATATTGCCCCGGGAATCCTGCGCAACCCATGTTCTCACGATCAACTTGAGAATGTAAGGATCGCACGGGTAGGTGATGTGCTGCTCTGATGTCTTTTTTATCGTTGGATACGGATCACAATAGTCGAAAAAAACCGGTGGATTGTAAGCGGCACTGTCATTGCAGTACACTGTATCTCTTCTGCAAAGGATGACTGGCGCATTTTTTTCTTCAACCAGGATATGCGTCCAGCACGAATTTTTACTCGTACTGTCGTAGACACTTCCGACCAGGGTCATTCCGATATAATTTTCGGTAATGATTGGGCTGGTAGGAATTTTTTTCATGTTATAATCCATGATATCCACCCTGAAACGTGCATCCGGGCAATCAATTCCTTTGGTCAATAACTGATCATGATACACCTTGGCCTGGCAATATTCTGCCAAGGACAGATTGATTTTGCCCTTACAGGCTAGTGCGCATTGGGAACGAAGCTGCGTAGCGGTGAAGAAAAAGAGCAACAGGAATGTTGCATACGGTAAGTACCCCGAAGGGCGTAGTTTTCTTACTCCAAAACGTGTTTCGACGTAAGGTCTCATGCTAAAAGATTAAAAGGTTAAAATCCAGATGCGACGTGCGCACACCAGACTTATAAATCATATTACTCAATAAGGTCCGGAATCAACTGCTTTAAGGTTCGATCCCGGTAAATCTTTGGCAGGACTATTAAATCATTGAAATTTCCGCAGAGAAATCTGCGCCAAGGTTGGATGTAGGTTGCGGGTATTCGCCGCTTGTAGCACAAAGGTATGAATGGTTGAATTAATTGTGCAAATTATATATAAATTATTTTTTAATATTTTTATTTAATATGTATAAATAATTGATATATAGCGTAATATAAATTATTATTGTAATAGATTAAATATTTTATGTTTTGTAATAAAGACAAGTGATTAAGGGACTTCCAATGCCAAAATGTGATGAGTCGCTTCTTTGATGATTATTTATTGATATCAGTGGTAGCCATGAGGTGAATACACGACAGGAAAATTATAGTTCTGAGCGGAGTAATTTCGTTTCACGACGACTATAAGAACCGTGCGCTTAATGAGTAAGGTGTAAGAATTGCATAAAAACTATCTCTCAAGTCATTATTAGCTTAATACTAGGAATGAGTTGATTTAAAGTGAATAATTCTAGTTGCCGACCCTCTAGCCACATAAATTTGTAGAATACTAAGAGACGAGTCAGAAACAATTATAATCAAGAATTGACGGATTTTTCTGTAAGTTTTCCAATTGTTAGCCCTTGAACGAGTATGCTAAAAAAAACACAACAATAACAAAACACCAATAGCTGTGGTTTAAATTTGCTCTCAGGAAGTGAAAGAACTAAAGCTAACGAAAGTCCTCCCCTTAAGCCTCCCCAGGTTAGAATCTTCGCTTCCATACCTGTAATATTTAAAAGACGTGGCAATAACAAATGGGGTGCGAAGACAACAATCGCTCTCGATATGAGTACAATTATTATACATAAGAAGCCGCCAATAAAGTAACTCATATTAAAGTCGATAAGGATTAATACCAATGCAATAAGTATGAATAGAATTGCATTGAGAATCACATCGACCAATTCCCAGAATTTTAGGACGTATTGCAATGTTGTGTCGCTCATGGCAATATTCGTCTTGTAGTTTCCGGCCATTAGGCCCATCACCACCATCGCAAGTGCTCCTGATAAATGAATGGAATTGCTGAGTGTATAGCCTGTCATAACCAATGCCAGAGTAACTAGTACTTCCGTTTCAAAATGATCTATTGATCTAAGTAATAAATGTAATAAATAACCTAGCAAAAGACCCATTAAAATTCCTCCAACTGCTTCTCTGATAAATAGAAATCCAAAATTGCTCAGACTAAATTCACCGGAATGTAATGTTTGCAGGAGTGCTAGAAAGACCACTACGCCAATGCCATCATTAAATAGGCTCTCTCCTATGATCGTGATTTTAGTCCGTTTTGGGACCTTGGATTTGGCTAAAATACCGAGTACAGCTATTGGATCCGTTGGAGAAATTAATGCACCAAAAATATAGCAGTAGATAAGTTCAATTTGTAATTCAAGCATTCCCAGGCATAAATAAAGCAAATGGGCTATTATGATGGTAGAAATAAGTACCCCACTGATGGCAAAAATACTGACAGGTTTTATTTGCTGCTTGAGCTCATTCCAGTTTGTATGCAGTGCGCCAGCAAATAATAAAAACCCAAGCATATAATTCAGGATTAAATGATCAAGTTGAAGTGAATTGATGACTAGTCGCAATTCATCCAAAGGTACATTTAGCCATAACTGAGAGCTAAGAATGATTATAGAAAGGATAGTAGTCAGTGCAAATAACCCTATAACAAAAGGTAGTTTAATCCATCTTTGGTTGATATAAGCAAGAAAGGCAGAAAGGCTGATTATGGAGATAAGCAAATAATAAGAATTCATTTGTATTTATTCAATTAAATAAAGGATACATTAGTAGAGCATTTTTTTACATAAAAGGTACCACTTGGAAGTTGATAAGTGAAAGATACCGGAAGTTATTTCATGGAGGTAATTAATCAAAATTGCATTATTTTTTATCAACAAATTTATTAAACCATGGCATAATCTATTTTTATGTGGATTTAAATTTTAAACAGTCTGTTGATGTACATCAGCGATTGAATCCTTAGTGGTAATGAGTCCAATCGCCATAACAACTGAAGACAATAGGATTACCTGAATAATTAGTGATTTTGTAACCAGAGCTACTGCCATTGATGTATCCATTGATAAAAATAATAGAATTGTTATCAACCCTCGCGGAGCAATCCATAAGAGTGGGCTAAGTTGAAGTCCAGAAATTCTAATTTGTAGGCTTCGAAGAATTAGAATAATGGCAGCCAGCCCTATTGACCAGGGTAATGTCTCTTTATTGAGTACCTCTTGGATTTCGATTAAATAACCGAATAACAGAAAAAATAACGCCCGAACCAGAAATGAACCTTCTGCGGTCAATTCTCTTAATTTTGCTACTTCTTTTTCAAGTATTTCAGGATGAAATCTTTTGGACCATTTTTTATTCTTGATTTTATCAAGATTGCCGAGAGAAAGTCCAAACATCAGTATGAAAACAAGTCCTGGCAGGTGATAAATTTTAGAAATTGAATAAATTAAAATCACGATTAATATAATAGGAATGTACTTAATATGGTGATTTATTCGGCTTAGCAGAAGAGATAGTCCAATTGTAGAAATCAACGAAATTGTTGTTATAAACAAAAGTTCAATAAAAAAATTTGCGAACGCTTGTGCATTGAGGACTTCGTTGGTAATGAAGAAGTTGAACAATACTACGCCTATAATGTCAGAAAAACTACTCTCATATATAATAAATTCCTTTAAGCGCTTGCTGAGGTGACTTGCACTCGGGATGGCAATCGCGCTGCTTATAATGCATAATGGTAAGGCATTGATGATGAGTATGCGAAAGGATTGGGGTGAGTTTTGGCTTAATACATAAGCCAGGATCAATGATAGGCTGATGATTGAAAATACAGCTCCACTTAGTGATTTGAGAATGACGACGCGCTTTGAATGGTTAAGACGAAGTTCCAAAGAACCTTCAAGGACAATCAGAATGAGACCAATTGTGCCAATCACTGGAAGCAAAGGAGAAAAATCTGGTAGCGTAATTTTTAAAAGTATAGAAACTTGATTGGTGGTCCAACCTAATAATAGTAGCAGTATAACTGATGGAATTCTAGTCCTGGAAGAGCTTAGATCAAAAATGTATGCCAGTAAAATAAGTATACAGAAGGTAATAATAATATTAATCGTCATATTGTTAAAATAATGTCAGAATTTTAATAAATACTGAAAGAATTTTCAGTATTGAGCATATTTGACAAAGATATATAATTTAAATTATTTAGCTGAATTAGGCATTTAACTTACTCTAAGCATTTTATAATAAGCAGGTTTATGCTTTACCATTCGAATCATTAAGTTGTCGAAAATATCACCATTCATTAAATGCCTATTATATCTGTAGCTATATTC
>JAIBCI010000028.1 GCA_019694255.1 Saprospiraceae bacterium | reverse complement strand
ATTTTTAACTTGCTTTATTAAACCATTTAAGCCAAGAAAAATAAAAACAAACGGTACAATCGAAAAATGTTGCGATGCAGTTCTAAATAAAATTAATACACGATTAATTTGAATTGAGAGGTCCCTAATTTGAGGATTTGAGGATTTGAGGATTTGAGGATTCATAATTAGGTTAATTTTAGTGATTAATGAAAAACAAAAATAATCAATTGAATGTATTTAGTCAATAACCATAAATAGTTACTTGACATATTACTGGAATGTATTATTTTAGATTCTTTCAATGAAATTTACTCAAGATAAATAAACACTTTGTTTGACTGATTTCATGTACGCGGCTTAGTGTACATTCTATTTTAGAATGGATTCGAATCTTTTTTATTATGCCAGGTTTTTAATAATTTCATAAATATCTGATAATCAGCGTATTTATAGGAATAAATTGAAAATTGTTCCAAAAAAGCGCTCTTTTTCAATGAGTTATGAAATTTTTTTCAAAAAACAGGACTTCCAAGTGCTTCGATGTCTTACATTTGCCCCGCCTTAGCGAAAAAAGGCAGTTTAATTTTTACTAAAATATTTGATTGTGAATACATTAAGTTACAGAACAAGTCATACGCGTCCGGAGGATGTGAAGCGTAAGTGGTTTGTGGTGGATGCCAATGGATTGACGGTAGGCCGTATGTCCTCACGCATCGCCCATATCCTTAAGGGCAAACACCGTCCGGATTATACCCCGCACGTCGATTGCGGAGATTATGTCATCGTGATCAATGCCGAAAAAGTAAGATTTACCGGCAAAAAGATGGACATGAAGACCTATTCCACCTACAGTGGATATCCAGGTGGACAGAAGATTACGACTCCTAAGGAGTTGCTCGCGAGGATTCCGACCCGTGTGGTCGAAGTAGCCGTGCGCAAAATGTTGCCCAAGAACAGATTGGGCGACGCGATGTATAAGAAATTATTCATTTACGCCGGACCAGAGCACTATCACCAGGCTCAGAAACCGGAAGTACTAAACTTTTAATCGAGGATGGAAACGATCATCAATTCAGTCGGAAGACGCAAAGCAGCCGTAGCACGGGTGTATCTTTTTAAAGCCAAGGGTACAAACCCTGCGATTCAGATTAACGGAAGAACGCTTGAGCAGTATTTTCCTGTGAAGGAACTTGCCGCCAAGGTGACGGACCCGATACAGACTGTCGAAGACGGCAAGAACTACGATTTCAAAATTACGGTAAGCGGAGGTGGACTCAAGGGACAGGCAGAAGCCATCCGGATGGGTATTGCCCGGGCACTGGTTAAAGGCAACGCCGATGACCGCAAGCCGCTGAAAGACCGCAAGTTTCTGACCAGAGACTCCAGAGAGGTCGAAAGAAAGAAGTTCGGACTCCGCAAAGCACGTCGTTCGACACAGTTCAGCAAGCGTTAATTTTTATTACAATCATTACAATCGATCCGAAAGAATATGGAAAAACCTACATATAATCAGATGTTAGATTCAGGTGTACACTTTGGCCACCTGAAAAGAAAATGGAATCCAAAGATGAGGCCATACATCTTCAAGGAGCACAAGGGTGTGCACCTCATAGACCTCAACCGCACTTCCGAATGCCTGGACAAAGCGGCTGCAGCCATGAAGCAGATCGCCAAAAGCGGGAGAAAAATCATGTTTGTTGCGACCAAAAAACAAGCGCGCGAAGTCATCACGCAATTGGCTCAATCTGTCAACATGCCGTATGTTACAGACCGCTGGCTCGGCGGTATGATGACCAATTTTGCGACGATCCGTCGTTCGGTCAAGAAGATGAACAATATCGAGCGCATGCTCACCGATACCAGCATTACCAATATTACCAAAAAGGAAAGACTGTCACTCAGCCGTGAGCGCGCCAAAATGGATCGCGTACTGGGTGGAGTCGCTGCCCTCAACAGACTGCCGTCTGCCATTTTCGTGGTCGATACCATTCATGAGCATCTGGCGCTAAAGGAAGCCGAAAGACTCGGCGTGAGAACCTTCGCGATGGTGGATACCAACTCCGATCCGAACGAAGTGGATTTCCCAATTCCAGCCAATGATGACAGCTCCAAATCGATCTCGTTGATTGCGGCATATCTCACACAGGCAATCAAGGAAGGACTTGCAGAACGCGGAGATTCCGGGGAGGCTGCGGGCAGCAATAATTAATTTATTCACAGACAAAATTTTAAAATGAGTTTTACACTTTCAGCAACTGATGTAAAGAATCTCAGGGATGCAACCGGAGCAGGCATGATGGACTGCAAGGCCGCATTAACTGAAGCAAATGGGGATTTTGAAACAGCGATTGATATACTTCGTAAAAAAGGACAAAAACTTTCTGTCAAGAGAGCAGACCGTGAAGCCAAGGAAGGAGTTGTAATTGCCATGGTCAACGGCGACAAGACCAAGGGAATTATTGTCAAGCTCAGTTCCGAAACGGATTTTGTATCCAAGAATGAAGATTTCGTCCAGACGACCAAGAAAATAGCCCAGGTAGCGATCGATCATTTTCCAGCCGATCTGGAAGCACTGAAGGCGCTTCCATTTGAAGGCAATACCACCATAGGAGATAAAGTCACAGACCTTGTCGCTGCGATTGGCGAGAAGATCGAACTGAGCAACTATGAGAAGCTCGAAGCACCGCAAGTCGAATATTATATTCACATGGGGAATAAGGCTGGCGTACTCATTGGCCTTAACAAGGTGAATGCAGCATTTACCGATGCAGGCCGCGATGCAGCCATGCAGGTAGCCGCAATGAAACCGGTTGCATTGGATCGCGGAGATGTCGATGCAACGATGATCAAAAGAGAACTTGAGATCGGAATGGAGCAAGCACGTGCGGAGGGTAAACCAGAAGCCATGCTTGAGAAAATCGCCCAGGGAAAACTTGAACGATTCTACAAAGACAATACGCTACTCAATCAGAGTTTTGTCAAAGACGGTTCGATGACCGTGGCGGCATATCTTAAGTCGGTCGATCAAGACCTGACGGTCACCGGCTTCAAGCATGTGATGCTCGGATAAAAAAGAAAAAGCGAATGAGATGATCATTCGCTTTTTTTTTGTGTATACATTTACGAATAGAAGAAAAAGGGATGATCAAATTCAGGCGTGTACTCCTTAAGCTCAGTGGTGAATCGCTGATGGGTGAACAGCAATTCGGTATTGACCCGGCTATGCTCCAGTATTATGCCAAACAAATTAAGGTGCTCGTTGAAGAAGGCGTAGAAGTTGCTGTGGTCATCGGTGGTGGTAATATTTTTCGCGGCCTTGGTTCCGATTCAGGAATCGAAAGAGTACAGGGTGATTACATGGGAATGCTTGCCACTTGCATCAATGCGATGGCCTTGCAGAGCGCACTCGAAGGCCAGGGTGTATTTACCCGCATGATCTCCGCCATTGAAATGCGACAGATTGCAGAACCCTATATCCGTCGTCGGGCGATACGGCATCTTGAGAAGCGACGTGTCGTGATCTTTAGTGCCGGGACCGGCAATCCCTACTTTACTACCGATTCAGCGGCAGCACTGCGTGCAAGCGAGATCAACGCTGATGTGATCCTGAAGGGTACCCGTGTCAATGGTATCTATGAAAGTGATCCGGAAAAGAATCCCGATGCTAAAAAATTTGACGAATTATCTTTTGAAGAAGTGATCAGGATGAATCTGAAGGTCATGGATATGACCGCATTCACCATCTGCAGAGAGAATCATATTCCGATCATCGTATTCAATATCAATGAAGATGATAATCTGCGACGGATTATTGACGGTGAACACATTGGTACTGTGGTCCGATAGGATCAGTTTCAATTATTTTTTGGGAAGGGAGTAACATCTTAGACGGAATAAGGATTATTAGTGATTTAGTATTCCGGGCTGCAACCGGTATAAAAATTACTGCGAAGTGAATTCCCATTTCTCCTTGTAGAAGTTATCGCTAATGTTACTTATCATTCGGATCTATCAACTTTTAATTGCCGGCACTGAGGTTGGAATTTCGATAATAATTTCGGGAGTTTATTTTGTCAGGATGAATGACGGCAATGAAATTCGTGTAAGAAGGGTCTTGGTAGCAGGAGAATAGCGATATCTTCGAAGGCACTGCACAGATCATTATTGCTGAAATTGTGACATCATTTTTCATGCTTCGCGCAAAAATGACGCCTGCAGCAATCGTAAAAAGTATAATAAATCGTAATAAAAAGTAAGGCTGAATTCTTACGCTTTGCTACACGTCAAAAGCGTCGCAGAAGGATATGTAGATACTTCTTTGAAGAATCTTTACTTCAGCACCTTCATTTTCATGGTCACGTTTTTCACCGGACGATCGGCTCTGCCCGTTTGCACTGCTGCGATCTTATCGATAACATCGAGACCTTCGATGACTTCACCAAAGACTGTGTAATCCTGATCAAGAAAAGGTGTGCCACCTATCGTGCCATAAATCTTCTTTTGTTCGTCGGTGTATTTGAATCCTTTCTGATCTTCAATGCGGGTCAGCATGGATTCTCCCTGTGGTGATCCCTGGACAATGTAGAACTGGCATCCTGATGATCTTTTCTGGGGATTCACCTGATCACCTGTTCTTGCAGCCGCGAGTGCACCCTTCTTGTGAATGAAGCTTCGGTTAAATTCAGCCGGGATGGTATAATTGGGACCTCCGCTACCCAGCATGCTTTCCGGTGAAGCATTTTTTGAATTAGGGTCACCACCCTGAATCATGAATCCCTGAATCACGCGATGGAAAAGAAGATCTTCGTAAAATCCTTCTTCGACCAGTTTAACAAAATTATCACGATGTTCCGGTGTCTCATCATAAAGTCGAATGGTCATATTGCCCATTGGTGTCTCGAGCAGAACGAGGCAGTGATCCGGATGTTTGATTTCGATATTCATTTTTACTTCTTTATTTTTATTTCCAAAATTCGCACGAGCAGTCACCACGTAATTACCTGAAGCAGGAAAAAGATGCTTCGGATTCATTTCTTCGGACTTTGTTCCGTCACCAAAATCCCAGCGCACTGATTTTGACTTCGAACCCGAATAATTAAATTGCACCGGCTCGGTCACTTTAGCCACTTTTTTATCAGCGGTGATGGTTGCTATTTTTGGGGTACAGGCACCGAAAAACAAAAGCGTGAGAACAGCAGCGGCGATTACATTTTTCATGTGGAAGGTTATATTTTTTTACTGAATTAGGCCTGTAAAATACGTAATAAATGCTTAACTTAGAGCAAATTATAAACAAGAAATGGAAAAAAAGTTTGATAGTTTGAGCATTTTTGAATTCCAAAAGTTATTTCCTGATGAA
>JAIBCI010000056.1 GCA_019694255.1 Saprospiraceae bacterium | reverse complement strand
TCAAAGAATATTGAAGTTATCTCTTGCCATGAAGAGACGGGAATGGTTTACTGGCCTATGGATGAATACAAATAACCTAAAATCGACTTTCATTTTTGATTCTTAATGACAATTCTGGGATAAAATATTTTTCAGATGCGAGCAAATATTCCAATGAATAATTAAAGTCCTTATTCAGGCGGAATTTCCTATTGAGCGTCGGTCTCTCTGGCGATATCCAGGATTGATTTACCATCAACAAACACACCTTTCAAAGCGAATTTTCCAGCGCGAATACTCACTTCCGCATAGGTATTCTTGCTGCTGTCCATGCGCATTTCGTTGTATAACTTTTCAATTTGTGGTGCTTTGGATTCCTCCACAAAAAATTTATTGAAAGGTAATTGCACTGCTAGTCTACTGGTATCTTCCGGAAGCGGATATTGCACCATAACCGAAACATATGATTCACTGTCGCCCGGTTGCTCCTTCGACAAAGATTGAATATAGGCAAATCCTAAAGAATCCACTGCTATGGCCGCAAATGCCCTGTCACCGGAATTCCACAGAGATGGAGTCTGAACTTTTACGTTGCTGGATTCAAAATTCAGAGCAATGTACCGACCTCTGAAAGCATCATATGGATCAACCGGCGCTGTCTTGAATCGATAGACCGTTCCATTTGTCAGGATGATCTCTTGCCTGACGATCATCCATGCCGGAACAGCCAATTGAATCAGCGCAACGGCAATAAAAACACCCAGATTATTTTGAATCAATCTCATCTTGTTTTAATTTTTTGTTCATAAAGTAGTTGGCGGCAAAAAAACCACAACCCAGCAATAAAAAAATAATACCACGCCAAACAAAGGAAATATCCGCGTCAAAAAATCTGAGAAAAATTAACAACGAAATGACACTCAGTCCGAGATTCAGAACCTTCAACTTTTTTTGGATAGCGCCAACACGAATCGTCCAGATTCCAAAACTCAAAATAACCAGGTTAATCACAATCATGCACTGATCTGAAGAGAGCTTTAAACAATACACGAAGAACGGTGCAAAGAACAAAATATAACGCCCGGACTGCATCCAATGAAACACTTTTCTATACGCCCAAAGCAGGAAGCCGGCAACCAGCAGGAATACAATGCTGACGGCACTTTCAAACGAATTGACAAACTGATCCGGATGCCAGTTGGCTCTGGTTGAATCATTCCAGTAACCATCAAAACTAAGAATAAATAAAAGACAAATTCCACCCAGTTCCGCAATGATCAGAAAACTATTAAACCACGCATACTTATGATCCGCAAAGAACAACTCCCCTACTATAGCGAACAACCCAAAAAGCATAAAGTAATCGATGATTAGAAAGGAGGATTTGACTTCCATCAGGGTCGGCAGAACACAAAGTGCTGAAATGGCAAGAAACCAGTTATGCAATCCCAGCAAGACACTGTCCTTGCGGTCATGCCGCAGTCTTAAATAGTAAGGAATGATTAAGACAACTAGCAAGCTATAGCCATAGGGAATTTTGTAATTGCCATCTAAAAAGCCTGCCACCATAGCGTAGTTGGTCAGTCCGGCGATAACCAATAAAGAATTAACCGATGAACTCAGTATAAAAACCAAGGGAAGACTCAGCAAATTCCATGTTAAAAAAAAGGTCCCGGCATCGCCGGAAATATTGTAGATCTGCGCGACCAATGCGATACACGCTCCGATTGCAAAATACAGGAAGACGGCGCTGCTCTCTTTCCAAATTTCACTTTCAGGCTTGTTTCTGATTGAATAGGCAGCAACCATTTGCCCAAGAACCAAAGGGCCAAAAGCACATAATAACTTTATGGCATTCGGGTAGTCATCCCAATTGTGTGCAATGAGCAAGATAAGACCGGCACCCACCAATATGGCTCCAATGACCCCAAAAACAAGCAACATCAGATTGGGCTTTTCTTTACGCTTGTTGCTATAAAAAGCTTGCAATTTGTCAAATACTTCCCTTTCGATGACTCCTTTATCCAGAAGCTCCTGTAAATCCTGTCTGATCGCCATTGATGTCGTTATTCATTCAAATTTACTACAATAAAGAAAATACCGAATTTTTAATATTGCAAAGTAGTAATACGCACGAACAGAATGTCCTCCGAAGTTACTCCAAAAAAAATTACGTCTGATATTCAAAAGCCTACCACAAGACTTTGAAACATTTCAATTTTTACAATTCAGCGCAAATAAATTCTTATTCCTGACTAAATACTTCAGCCATTAAGGAATTAACATTCTAACCCAAAACCAGCATTTTGTTGCAAGGCAAATTTCAACCAGGAGATCAAATTCAAAATAACGAATTACAATGGACAGACAAATATTCCGTCAAGGTACTATCTGACAACATTCTGGGGTTTTGTCCGTAGAAAACGCTTTTTTCAAAATCAAGACAAGCTCCCTTTTGATCTTCCAGAAATAATTTACAGAGGCCCCGATTGGAATATGCGCCATTAAAGTCTGGCTTCAATGAAATCAAGGTATCAAAATACAGTATCGCTGTGTCCAATTGCATCAACTTGTAATAACTCATGCCCAGGCTATAATAAGCCATTAAGTCCTTTGGATTGCTTGTCAAATGGGCTTTAATTACCGGAATAGAATATTGCAATTCACTGATTGTATCTACACTACAGTTATATGTACAAGTTTTTTTTGAACTTTGGCAGGAATGTAAGATGATTATACTTGCTAAAAGCCCTATGTACATTTGTTTTTTCATCTTGTTCATTGTATAAATCCGTGATAAGTTCACAATACAAAATAAACTAGATATTCATCTCCGGTATCTCACCCTGCACCACGAGTCTCCCATCCGTACTGCGCACAATATGCTCCACACTCACCCCGGGCGCTCGTTCGATCAATTGAAATCCGTCCGGTGTCACATCCATGACACATAATTCCGTAACAATGCGCTTGACACATCCAACGCCCGTTAAGGGAAGTGTACACTGCTGGAGCAATTTGGACTCGCCGGCCTTGTTGACATGCATCATGGCTACGATAATATTCTTGGCAGATGCGACCAGATCCATCGCACCACCCATTCCCTTGACCATCTTGCCAGGAATTTTCCAATTGGCAATGTCACCCATATCCGACACCTCCATGGCTCCTAATACGGTCAGGTCAACATGCTGACCTCGGATCATCGCAAAACTTGTCGCTGAATCAAAAAGGCTGGCGCCCGCCTTGAGCGTGACGGTCTGTTTGCCCGCGTTGATCAAATCAGGATCTTCATCCCCATCAAAGGGGAACGGCCCCATCCCGAGAATGCCGTTTTCTGATTGAAATTCAACATGCATGCCCTCGGGCACATAATTTGCAACGAGCGTCGGTATTCCGATGCCGAGATTGACATACCACCCATCGCGCAGCTCCTGCGCAATTCTTTTGGCTATTCCTATTTTGTCCAACATGACTTCAGCTTTCTCGTGATCTTACGGTTCTTTGTTCTATTCTTTTTTCATAATCGGATCCCTGAAAAATCCGCTGAACGAAAATTCCCGGTGTGTGAATAAAATTGGGATCAAGCTGCCCCGGCTCAACCAATTCCTCGACCTCCGCAATGGTTATCTTACCCGCCATCGCCATCATGGGATTGAAATTTCGTGCAGTCCCTTTGTAGACCAGATTGCCGTAATGATCGCCGCGCCAGGCCTTGACAATCGCAAAATCCGCTGTCAGCGCGGACTCCAGGATATGCGGCTTCCCATTGAAAATACGCACTTCTTTACCCTGGGCGATCTCGGTACCGTATCCTGCCGGCGTAAAGAACGCAGGTATCCCTGCTCCTCCTGCCCGGCATCGTTCTGCAAGGCTACCCTGGGGTATGAGGTCCACTTCCAGCTCCCCCGACAACATTTGCCGCTCGAATTCATCATTCTCCCCTACATAGGAGGAAATCATTTTCCTGATTTGACGGTTTCGCAACAGCAGGCCCAACCCAAAATCATCCACCCCTGCATTGTTCGAGATGCAGACCAGGTCTTTGATGCCCGATGCTGCAAGGGCTGCAATACAGTTTTCAGGAATACCACATAGGCCAAATCCCCCCAACATGAGGGTCATTCCGGACTGAATACCTCTGATGGCTTCCTGCGCATCCTTTACTACTTTATTCATATGGTATGATAACAGACGACAAACTTAGACAAATATTATTTCATTTGATATGAATCGGCGTTCTCCCCCGGCAATAAAATGCGATGAAAACGCGCCGCTTCTAAAGTTTCTCAAATTAATAGTCCGAATAAGAAATGCTTATTCTGGCAGCCTCTACAAGAAAACAAAAGCCTAATGCACCTGTCGACAGAATTAAAGTTGAATTACAGACCATGCTCACCACGCATATTCCAGCGATGCAAATGAACGATTAAGCCATCTGTACTTTGAGGTAATTGAATTAAAAATAATAGAATTCAAATCATATAATAATAATGTATCCTTCTCTTCTTTGTACAAAAAGAGTTTAGAATGATAAAACCAGCACCAGCAATTAACAGACAAATCAAAAAAAACGACATCCTTCAATTAACGAAATAACCTTCCGTTAGTGCTTTCTGTATTTGGCCGTGAGCTCAACAGAGATGACGTTACTTTTAAGAAATGCAGTATCTTCATGATAACTTCCCTTGGTTGGAAAAAAAATCTCAAGCTTTGGCGTGATCCAGGCTGCATCTTCCCCAAATGCCTGTTTCAATCCAATGGATCCACTTCCCTTCAGATCATATCCACTTTTGGACATTGCAAATTCGGAAGAAAAAAGAAACAGCCATGACCCACCACATCTGGCATTGATACCCGTGGTGCTCTCATCCAATAAAGCAACCCTCGCTTCAATGCCAACGTGCTCCTGTGAACAAACATTTTCTAACAACTCACTGTATTGAAATACCCGGTTGTTACCGTCCATATACGAATAGTACTGCCCTGTGCTCGTGTCAACAATTGAACTGCCCAGCAAGTAGATATCAAAGGTCTGCTTCGACCCACAGGGTGAGTCATCCAATAAATCACATGACGCAAACAAAAGGGAAAGCAAAAGTGGCAATGCGATTAAATTTGATTTCATTTTATTTGTTTTATTTTATAAAATTCTACACAAGAACCAATTCAAGTTATCTCATCGATCAAATCATGTCGTTCCAAAGCGGCTTAGCATGCGAGCAATTGTTATAATCCATGGCCAATGGACATGACACAAAACCCGGTGTATATCGTAAATGTAAGCATCTTTTCCCAGATTTCTGATCGGTTTCCCCGATAATTATTTCAAAGACTAAATATTAACCCTCATTCTGAGGAATATTTCAGCGAAATAAACCGATGCATACATTTTGCAATCATTAACTTTTACCATCTGAACCAAACCGACAAATCAGGAGAGACCAGCCATGCTACGCGGATCATCACACCAGTTGTTCATCCAATGAAATGCGTGAATTCTGCTTCCATATCCAACCTGTGCTGCATTATTCAGAAACAAAGCAATACACCTCTTTGCCTTTTCTGTTAATAAAGAAATCCAATATCTTACTCCAGGATTATGTCTCATTCCTAGCCTGTGAATTCTCTCTTGATTAATAAATTCTGCGCCTGCATAAATTGATTGTCCTAAAGTTGCCGGGATATTTTAAAATCACTTTGCAGCCTGCAGATCTTATATTGACTTTCAAATCTAATCGATAAATATTAATTTTCTCGAAATGAATCCATTCAATGTTGCGACATAAAATCCGTTGGGCAAACAGGATACATCCACTCTTGCATGACCTGATTCCAAAGTTTTCTTGAGAACCATTTTACCATTTAAATCAACTAATTCAAGGATACCGTCACCCGGACATCTATCACACCTAATGTCAATGACATGATCTACAATCGAGAGATTGATTATATTATTGTCAACCGATGAAGATTCATCCATATTTGTTGTCAGACATTGACATGCAATGGGTTTCGTGCTGATGACCAGATTATCAAAATAGCGCTCCTGTTCAACCGGAGAGCCGTCATTCCAGTAGTTTTCAAAAAATATGGCATTGATGTGCATGTTTTTCGGATCTGAATTCCAGGTGCTGTGCCAGTTCAGATTTTTAGAAGAAGCCTGTAACGTATCATTGATCCAAAATTCAAAAATCCCATCACTCAATCCCGGCGTATTCAATTTGACGTGACCAACCACGCAGAACCATCTACCTGAATTCTCCGTACTGAACATATCCAATGTACCGACTTTCAAACCCAGCCATCTCAGATTGGCAAAATCATTGTACTTGGTGGATTTCAGCAAACCGTCCAGGCCTATACCACTCGCTGGATCCAAAGCCAGAAATGCATTGTCCTTTCCAGCAGACCAGAGGTGCGCCATCATTCCTTCAGCCCAATTACTATTGGCGAGAACCAATGCCCGGCTGAGCTTGGCCGGCCCTCCGCCTGTCCATCCTGGCTGAGATTTGACGTCCATTCGCCAATATATTTCGTCAAAATCCAGACCTGGCGCAGAAGCATTTTTTCCGATATAGGTATCCGGCGTTCTCCCAAATGATTTGGACAACACGCCCGCTGACACCTCGCCTTTTTGCCACAAAACCCTCATGCCATAAGATCCATCCCTGCCAACGCCCGCTTTTCTGATAAAATCTCCCGCATTGGTATTGATCTCAAAGTAATTTTTGTTCAGATTATCCACTTCAAAATCATCGCAGAAGATTGTTCCGGCCGGCGCATCCTTGCATGTAAAACACTGTCCCCAAGCCAGGTTCCCATGCCCCGACAACAGTGCAACAAACATCAACCATTGGACAAACTTCAGTGCTTTTTGCTCAGGCAATGCGCAGATGTTGGATAAAGCAGTTGTCACAGGCCTACAATTTTTGATGTATAAAGATAATCAATTCTATTTTTGCTGATTACTTCGTTGTCAGTTTCCACCATATCATGAAGAAGATCGTCAACCTTATCAGCGATACCGTAACAAAACCCACATCTGGCATGCTTGAAGCCATGATGAACGCCGAGGTCGGCGATGATGTTTTTCACGAAGATCCAACGGTTATTGCCCTTGAAAACAGACTGGCCGACATGTTTGGACACCAGGCTGGATTGTTTTGTCCTTCCGGCACCATGAGCAATCAGATTGCGATTAAGTGTCATACCAGACCATTGGACGAGATGATCTGCGACATCCATTCGCATGTCTATCAATATGAAGTCGGCGGCTATGCATTTCACAGCCAGATTGCGGTCAACCCGGTAAGAGGAGAACAAGGTATTCTCACGGCCGAGCTCATCGAGGAGAATATCAAAGATCTTAAGGACTGGTTACCCAGAACACGGCTCGCAGTGATTGAAAATTCTGGTAATCGTACGGGTGGCAATTGTTACAGCCTGGAGCAAATGCGTGCTGTCAGCGCATCCTGTCGCAATCATGGCATCAAAATTCATCTTGATGGCGCCAGGATATTCAATGCATTGATTGCGACACAGCTCAAACCGCAGGAAATAGGGCCTTTTTTTGACAGTATATCCATTTGCCTTTCCAAAGGGCTGGGCACACCTGCCGGGACCGTCTTGTTGGGGCCAAAGGATTGGATCGCCGAGTCCCGAAGAATTCGCAAGGCGATGGGAGGCGGCATGAGACAGGTCGGCATACTCGCTGCGGCAGGCCTCTATGCGCTCGACTTTCATGTCATTAGACTGGCCGAAGATCATCGAAGGGCAAGAAAACTCGAAAGCATTCTGAGGGGCCTTGCATACGTCGAATCCATCACGCCGGTCCAGACCAATATCGTCATTTTCAATCTTGCCAGAAATGTCAATCCAGCTGAATTTGTCAGCAAGATGAAAGCGCATGGTGTCAATTGCAGCGCTTTTGGCAAGCAATCGATACGCTTAGTGACCCATCTCGATATAGACGATCCAGCAATAGACTATACGGAGACAGTGTTAAAAAAGATCGGCTCGGAGCTTTGAACTTTGGCATTAAATTTTTGAAGTAAATATCAAATCCATAAACCGTAACGTCCCGGAAATTACTCGTGAATGTGATTCATAAGATATGGACAGCGACTAATCTTGGCGCAGCAAGGGATCAGCATTATGCCTGCGGTTCATTCGATCATTTTATCGATTCAAACGGCATCATAATACAGCATTCTACAAAGTAAACTTCTTACAAGGCTTATACCTCATTGGCACCAGCAGCAATATAGACGCCTGCCCGTGAGACAATGTGAACAAATAGCAGCAATGATACTATATTAAATATTTTAAATATATATTATATATTGGTATTAAAACTATTAGTTCAATTTTATCCTGTTTTTTGGCAATCGACTTGGGATGCCTAATTTTGGGGCTGTAAATTGAGCCAATCTGAATTCTAAAGTCAGCATCGATTACCTCCTGCTCTTGCATCTCAATACCTATTACTGGATGGAGATTCCGGGTTTAGGGTATTTTACCGGAACAGAGACCGGTGCTGCAATTGACCCCATCAAAAAACATATTCAACCATCAAGACTACACGTTCAGTTCGATCATCGGGCCCACCAAAAGACTGAGGAAATGGTTGAGAACATCCACACGGAAACAGGCTTTGCACAGGAGGATCTTGAACAAGCCCTCGCAAGACTTGTAATGCACTTAGGTTCAGAACTCAGGGTTAGAAAAGAAGTACTTTTCGAGCCTTTCGGCAAACTTTTTTATGCCAAGGAAAATAATGTTTTGCAGTTTCATCCCACGGATCAAAATCTGCATATGCGGTTTTTTGGATTAGAGTCCATACCCCTACTTTCTCATTCTGAGCCGATTGTTGCCACAACGACACCCATAGAAACTTTCAAAACAACCCCGCCGGAATCCATGATCAACCGACGGCTTCTTTGGCTGCTCGGATTGCTTTGGCTTCTTTTTCTGTCCCTGCTGCTGTGCCCCTCCAACAAGAAAAAAAACACTGCCCCGCCGACTGACAAAGTTGCCATTAACGACAGCACCGTCAACACACCAACGCCAATGCGTATGGACAGCACGCATGCCGATTCAACCATTCGCAACGAAGAAACAACAAGCGCAGAAGTGCCAAGTAAAACGGAAAATGACACACCCGGAAAATTTACGCATGAAGAAAAAGTTGAAGATCACAACATGGCAGATCTGAACGAAAAAATTATTCGGAAGGAGTGTGTAATTATTGTTGGCTCATTTCTAAGATTAAATAATGCAGAAAGGCTGAGCAAAAAAATTGAAAAACAACATTATAAATTATTCCGGGAAAAATTCGGCGAATTCAACCGCGTAGGAATTGCATTTGACTGTGCCCATGAAAACTTACAGACCATGCTTGAAAAACTACGCAAGCAATACGCGCCAGATTCCTGGATTCTCAAGTACTAATTATGGCTTACACAATACAGGATATTTGCAAAGGCAGCAACGAAAATTTCTTTTTAATCGCAGGACCCTGCGTCGTTGAAAGCCGCGAGCGCTGCCTAGAGATTGGGACGCGTGTTCAGGCGGTCTGTGAACGACTGAAAATCCCTTATGTTTTCAAAGCTTCATTTCGGAAAGCCAACCGCTCCCGGATTGACAGCTACACCGGGGCCGGAGATATTGAGGGACTGGAGATTATTGCTGAAACCGGGGCCAGACTTGGCGTCCCCGTCACTACAGACATTCATCAGGACAGTGACGCTGCACTCGCTGCACAATATGTCGACATCCTGCAGATACCTGCCTTCCTTTGCAGGCAGACTTCGCTGCTTGTTGCGGCAGCGCAGACCGGGAAGATCGTGAGCATTAAAAAAGGGCAGTTCATGAGCCCCGAAGCCATGCTCTTTGCGGTGGATAAAGTGCGTCAAAGCGGCAATGCTTCCGTCATGCTGATTGACCGCGGCACTACCTTTGGTTATCAGGATCTCGTGGTGGATTACCGTGGCATACCGACGATGCAACAATTTGGCGTGCCGGTCATCATGGACTGCACACATTCCCTCCAGCAACCCAATCAGCCCGCTGGCGTAACAGGAGGCCGGCCTGATCTGATTCCTACCATCGCGCGTGCGGCAATCGCTGTCGGCGCGGATGGCTTGTTTATTGAAACGCACCCTGAACCCCAAAAGGCGCTCTCGGACGGAGCCAACATGCTGCCACTTCACCAACTGGAATCGCTGCTCAATACGTTGACCCGTATACGCAAAGCCATTACTGAATGATGCTGAATGAGCTCTGAATTGATTGTTGACTTCAGAGTCTCTCCGGATGACCTGCATTCAGACGCCCGGATACGCGAGGCGATTCGCAATCATGCCACTATAGCCCTACCCGAGCATTTTACTTATCAAATCATCAGAAGAAATATTGATGCGCGGCAACATCAGGTGTGGTATGTGTTGCGCGCCAGTATAGGCGAGAAAAACTTCAACAAGAGTCAGCACACGGAATCCTTGATTGCATGCTCTAAAGACGCAGCGCCGGTCCACATCGTCGGTGCCGGACCCTGTGGCTATTTCGCCGCAATTCAACTTTTGAAACACGGCTACAAGCCGATTATTCTGGAACGCGGCAAAGATGTACAGGCCCGTCGTCGTGATCTTCGGGAGATCCAACAATTCGGCAAAGTCAATCCGCATTCCAATTATTGTTTCGGCGAAGGCGGCGCAGGCACCTACTCGGATGGCAAACTTTATACCCGATCTGACAAACGCGGCAACATCCGCTATGTTCTGGAATATCTGACAGAACATGGCGCATCACCGGATATTCTTGTTGACGTTCATCCACACATCGGGAGCAACAAATTACCAGGCATCGTCAGCGCCTTAAGAAAAACAATCACGGATTGTGGCGGGGAGGTTCACTTCAATCAATTTGTCACAGGATTTGAAATAAAAAATCAAAGCATCTGCAAAATCATCACGGCCAGCGCATCGATCGACTGTAAAAAAGTTATTCTGGCAACAGGACATTCTGCACGCGAATTCTATGAACTTTTTCATCAGCAGAAAATCGCCATTGAACCCAAACCTTTCGCGCTGGGTGTCCGCATCGAACATCCGCAGGCGTTGATCGATCAACTGCAATACAAGATGGCCAGCCGACACGAAAATCTTCCTGCTGCAAGCTACAGTCTGTCCTGCGAGATCAGCAACAAGGGCGTTTTTTCTTTTTGCATGTGTCCCGGTGGATTGATCGTACCTGCTGCAACATCCCCCGGTGAAATTGTCGTCAATGGGATGTCACTCTCCCGACGCGACTCTGCTTTTGCGAATAGCGGCATGGTCACTTCTGTTGATGAAGATGACTTCAGGCCTTTTCAAAAAGACAAGGAACTGAGGGGACTTCGCTTTCAACAATCGATTGAACGAAAAGTATTCGAAGCAGGAGACGGCGGTCAACGCGCTCCGGCACAGCGCGCTGTTGATTTTGTCAACAGGACATCCAGTCGTGATCTTCCGGCGACATCATACATACCCGGAATTTTTTCGCATGAACTCCGTTCATTATTTCCATCAAAAACAATTGAACGACTGCGCGATGCGCTTTTGCATTTCGGCAAACGATTGCCGGGCTATTTAACGAATGACGCTATACTGGTCGCTACAGAATCCAGGACCAGTGCGCCTCTTCGGATCCCAAGAGATCCAGTTCGTTGCGAACATATACAGGTGAAGGGCCTCTACCCGGCCGGCGAAGGCGCGGGTTACGCAGGCGGCATTCTTTCTGCAGCCATGGATGGAATCAGAGTGGCGGATGCGATTGCGAAGAATGAATGATGAATTATGAGTTATGAATTATGAGTTATGAATTATGAGTTATGAATTATGAGTTATGAATTATTCATCCTCGAAATACGAAGAAATTCGGGATGAATATACATGAAGTCCCTTTGGATTTCGATGAACATTATTTACATCTCATCATTATTCAGTAATGGTTTAATGTTCTCTTATTATCTTTATTTCAATAATACCACTGCTCGCTGAAAAATAAAATTACAAACACTGCTCATCCGTGGCATGGCATAGATCCTCTGTGGAATGCGCCACACATCCAGGGTGTACTGGAAATACCCCAGGGAAGCAGAATAAAGTACGAGGTAGACAAAGCGAGCGGGCTCATCAGAATGGATCGGCTACTCGCATCTTCATTTGAATACCCGATTAATTACGGATTCATACCGCGCACACTTGGACCCGATGGCGACCCGCTGGATATTTTGGTGATAACCCATTCTCCTGTAGTACCACTGACACTCATCACCTGCCGCGTGATTGGTATCATGGCCATGACGGATTGCGGAATCGCTGATGACAAAATCATAGCCGTAGCCGAAAGAGATGTTTCCGTCGAACACATTCGGTTGATTCAGGATCTCCCCTTGCATTGGAAGGAAGAACTGAAAAACTTTTTTGAGGAGTACACCAAACTTGAAAATAAAAAAGTGATGATTGGCGATTTCAGCGGAGCAGACGTCGCAGCCAGAATCATACAGCAACACATTGATCACTACCAAAAAGAATACGGGCAATGATCTCTTTCGTTGCGCCGAATCTGATTTAGTGTGTATAAGCTTAAGACCAGTTGTAATGGATTGGTTTGGAGGCTTTGGTTTTTTTATATATTTGCATTAAACTCCTGACAATGAAAAATCTATTCACCCTTGCTCTATTATTCAGCATTACACTCTCCAACGGCCAGGTCGCCAACCTGAAAAAATACATCGAAGGAGGCCGAACATTCGATGAAATATACCGCAAGGCATCGCGTCTGCTCAGAGAAGAAAGCGAATCAGAAAATAAAACACAAAAGCCGGGAAAAACCACGCGCTATATGCCCGAGGAAGAATTCTTCAGGCTAGAACGCTGGGCCTGGTACTGGCGTGACAGAACCCATGCAGACGGAACACTGGGTGATCCCGGGGAGCAATTTAAAATTTACCAAAATCTCAAAGACCAACAAGCTATATACCGCAGCAGCGATCCGGCCTGGAAACACGAAGGTCCCACACGCAATACGGGTGGTTACTGGGCCATGGGCAGGACCACACACGTAGATTTTCATCCGACAGACAATAAGACCTTCTTTGTTGCTGCCGCCAACGGGGGCGTGTGGAAAACAACCAACGGAGGTCAGTCCTACACTTCGCTTGGAGAAAACCTGCCCCAACAAGCCGTCGGCATCGTCATCGTCGATCCGCGCAACACCAGCAATCTCTATATTACATTGGGCGAAAAAGATGGTTGGTGGCAATATGGACTGGGTGTCTACAAGAGTACAGATGGCGGCAAGACATGGAATCCCACCGGATTAAGTTATAAACTCACAGACAACAAAGTGATTTACGGAATGGTGATGCATCCGCAAAACTCCAACATACTGCTTGCCTCAACCAACAACGGTATTTACAAGACGGTCGACGGCGCAATGACGTGGACAAAGGTGCGCACCGAAGATTTTTCTGATATCAAATTTAAATATAACAATCCCAATGTACTTTATGCCGCCCGCAATGATTACTGGGGTTCCTGTGAAGTATTTCAGTCAACGGATGGCGGTGATAACTGGAAACAAATTACATCTTTCAACAAGCAAAAATCTTTTTTCAGGCTCGTGACCACACCCGCAGATCCAGAATACATCGGTATCAATGCGAGCGAAGATGGCCAACGATCATTTTATCTTTCCAAAGATGGCGGAAGCAAATTTGAATTCATCTGCAATCCCCCTGAAAATGCAGTCTTTTTTATATCACCCTATGAGACTAACGTGATGTATTGCGGATCTGTACGCGTGCACAAAAGTTACGATGGCGGATTCTCGTGGACCCAACTCACTGAGTATTACAATGACGGAGCCCATGCAGAAGTACATGCGGATCATCATTATGTTGGATTTCATCCGCGCGACAAACATTTGCTGTATTTCTGCAATGATGGTGGATTGCATCAATATAATGAAAGCATTGAAATCTGGGCCGAACTCAGCCAGGGCTTGCCGATCACGCAGTTTTATAAAATGGCCATCAGCACCACCACACCGCCGTCTCTGATTGGAGGAAGCCAGGATAACGGTGGATGGATCCGAAGATCAAATGGCAGCTGGGGCAATACCAACGGAGGTGATGCCATGTGGCAATTGATCGATCCGTCCAATGCCAAGATTGGCTATACGGAATACTGGGGCGGCAGGGCGGTCTACCGAACAACCGACAATTTCCTCAATCTGACTGATCTGCACGGCAATCTTCCTGCGGATATTCAGGGGCAATGGGTCACTCCATTCAGCCTTAACCCTAAGAATCCAAGAACATTTTTGATCGGATACCACGAAGTTTTTATTAGCCCGGACAGGGGTAACAGTTTCAAACAAATCTCCTCGGGACTCACGGGCGCAGAGGACAAAGACCTTCGCAATGTCGAGATGAGCCCTGTGGACAGCAATATCATTGCGGCCACTTATGCCAATCAGCTTTATCTGACCTATGACTATGGAAAAAACTGGACAAAAACTACCCTGCCGACGAATTTTGAAATCAGCTCAATCGAATTTCATCCGACAGACCCCAACAGAATGTGGATCACCCGCGCCGGCCTTGGCACCTACAAGGTTATGGAGTCAAGAGACAAAGGCAAAACCTGGAAAAGCATATCCGCAGGATTTGTCAATACGGCTGCACTGGTCGTACGCTATGACCTCGCCTCTGATCAATTGTTCGTTGGTACGGATATCGGATTATTCACTTCCGATGCAGACAAAATAAACTGGACGTATTATGGCACCGGATTGCCCAATACTTCGGTGACGGACATCGAATTGCATCAGGCCACCCGAAGAATGTACATCAGCACCTATGGCAGAGGATTCTACAGCATTGAGCTTCCTCCATCCAAGTTTCCCTTGATTGTTCAGTGTCCGGGCAATTTTAAAGACACCGCTTGTCAAAATCAGGACAGCATCAATAAAAAATATCAGGACTGGATCAACAGTATCCGTTATACCGGTGGATGCAATGTTCAGATTTCCAATAATGCAGACAGTATCCCGCCTTCCGCCTGTGGCCAATTAAAAATTGTAACATTTACAGTAACCAGTGACTGCGATACGACCATACGTTGCAGGGACAGTTTTTCGATCACACCGAATGAAGGACTTGTTTTAAATTGTCCTCCTAATGTAACCGAAGCTGCCTGTCAATTGCAGACAACCATCAATGCCAGTTTTGAAAAATGGAAAAAAAGCGCAGAATCCAGAGGCAATTGCAATGCCGTCTTCAATGCGACGGACACTGTGGCACCACAAGCCTGTGGAGGATCCGCAACACTTTATTATTCTGCAAAGAATGACTGCGAAAGCAAAAGTTGCTATTCGGTATTCACGGTGACCAGGGCACCGTCCGTCGTGCTCAGCTGCCCTTCCAATGTCACGGAAGCAGCCTGTCAATCCCAGACTGCCATTGATACCAAATTTGCAACATGGAAAAGCACTGCTTCATTTGTTGGCGGATGCAACGGTGTGCTCACCAATTCAGGCGGATCTGCGCCCAATCATTGTGGTGGCGCTGCGAATGTTACCTTCACGGTTACGTCAGACTGTGAGAGACCGAAGACCTGTTCTGCCTCTTTTACCATCACGCCTTCCCCTACCCTTGTGCTGAATTGCCCCCGAAGTGTCACGGAAGATGCCTGTCAGCCCCAAACGGTGATTGATCGAAAATTTGATGAGTGGAAAAAATCCGCTCAGTTTACCGGCGGATGCAATGGCGTGATGACCAGTTCCGGAGGCAAAGCGCCCGATGCCTGCGGAGGCACGGTGAGCGTTACATTTACAGCGAGCTCAGATTGTGAATTACAAAAAACCTGTAGTGCTTCTTTCACGGTGATACAAGCACCCAAGGTCCAGTTACAATGCCCGGCTGACACTACCATTATCGGCAGCGACATCCAATCCGAGATCGAAGCCAGATTTCTGGAATGGAAGAACAAGATCCAATCTACCGGAGGATGCAACCTCACTGTGACAGCAGATAACACACCTGCCCCCAATGGTACAACCGGCGGAATTGCCATAGTAAAATTTACAGCCACCAGCGATTGCGAGGCACCGAAAAATTGCACTGCACAATTCCAGGTCAGTGCGTTCATTGCGACTAAAAATCCAGGACAGGAAACGCTCCGCGTCTACCCTAATCCGACGACAGAATTTATTTTTATTGAGCGCAGCAATAGTGAAGCGCAAGAACTGAACATTCGATTATTTACCCTGGATGGCAAGAAATGTTATCTGGACAAAAATATCTTGCTGCAGTCCGTTGAAAAAATTTCTGTTCAATCCATACCGCGTGGTACGTATATCATTAAAATCAGTGGAAAAAAAGGTGAAATATTGAAACAGAAACTATTTATTCAGTGAGTTATGAATTATGAGTTATGAATTATAAGTTATGAATTATGAGTTATGAATTATGAGTTATGAATTATGAGTTATGAATTATTACAAATAGTTCATAGTTCAAGAATGTACACCTTTACCAACTAAAAACAGTGATACAAATTACAATCATGATGAAGCGAATATTCCTTATAATTCTTTTTATTAGCTGCAGACTTGCCTATGCCGGTGAAGGCATGTGGCTTCCCCTCTTTTTAAAATCCATCAATGAAGCGGAAATGAAAAGCATGGGAATGAAGATCAGCGCTGAAGACATCTATAGCATCAACAAGGGCAGCCTCAAAGACGCTGTGTGTCAGTTTGGCGGAGGATGCACCGGAGAAATTATTTCATCGCAAGGATTGCTGTTGACCAATCACCATTGCGGATATAGTTATATTCAGGGCCACTCCAACCTGGAACACAATTATCTCAAAGAAGGATTCTGGGCCAAAGACAAAAACGAAGAATTGCCCTGCTCCGGTTTGAGCATTATGCTCATTTCCCGTATGGAAGATGTCACGTCGCAGGTACTGCAAGGCGTCACACCGGCGATGAGTGAATCCGAACGAAAGATTCAGACTGATAAGAATATTGTTGACATACAAAAGACCATTCGCAAGGAAAACTATGAAGATGTATTCATACGAAGTTTTTACAACGGCAATCAGTTCTTTGCCTTTGTCACGGTAACCTACAAAGATATTCGTCTGGTCGGCACTCCGCCGGAATCGATCGGCAAGTTTGGCGCCGACACCGACAATTGGATCTGGCCAAGACACACCGGAGATTTTTCAATTTTCAGGATCTATGCCGGCCCGGACAATCTTCCGGCAACCTACTCAACCTCCAATAAGCCCTACACGCCGAAACATTTTCTTCCAGTATCGATGGATGGCGTCGCCGAAGGAGACTTTACCATGGTGTTTGGATTTCCCGGAAGAACCACAGAATATCTTACAGAGGAAGGTGTTCGCCAGATTACCGAAGAACAAAATCCGGTGCGCATCGAACTTCGCGATCGCACGCTCAAAATCATGGACAAGTATATGCGTACCAGCGAACGCACGAAACTTCAATATTCCGCACGATACGCTTCGATTGCCAACGCCTGGAAAAAGTGGATTGGCGAAAACCAAGGTATCAAGCAGACCCACGGACTTGAAAAGAAACATGAACAAGACCTGGAGTTTCAAAAGCGCGTCGACAACAATCCTGCATTTGCAGAATACAGAAATATTATAAACAATCTTTCCGCACTTTACAAAGAGCTGAGGACATTTGCAGTGGCCCGCGATTATTATGCAGAAGGATTTCAACGCAACGTAGACCTCTACAATTGCTATGCAAGAGTAAAGAAATTACAAGACGTATTCGAAGGACGCGGAGAACAGGCATTTGACAATCAGCGGATTCAGATGGCCAAGGATGCAGCAATATTGTTTAAAGACATTGACCTCAAGATTGAAAAAGAAATCTTTGCCAGCTTGCTGGAAAAAGTAGTCAACGGCGTAGATGCACCGCAGCGCGTACCCTATATGATGGACAAAATGAAATTATACCATCACGATTACAAGACCTACACCAATGATCTTTATGCACAAAGCATGCTGACAAATCCGGACAGCCTGGTCGTATTGAATACACTCAATCACAACGAATGGCTTCAAAAAGTAAAAGCCGATCCGGTCTGGAATTTTTTTGAAGAGATGAATTACTTTATTCAGTACGGCATACAGAAACGAGCCACCGAACTGGAAGATCAGATCAGTACGCTTCGCAGAATCCACATGGAAGCGCTGATGAAGGTCTTTCCCGAACGCCGGTTTTATCCCGACGCCAATTCAACGTTGCGCGTGACGTATGGCAAAGTGCAGGGATCAACTCCGAGAGATGGAATTTGTTATCAGGCGCAAACCTGGCTTGATGGCGTCATGGAAAAATATGTTCCCGGCGATTATGAATTTGATGTACATCCCAAACTCATCCGCTTGTACAAGGCCAGGGATTACGGAGATTATGGCGTTGACGGCAAGATGCCATTGGCATTCATTGCCTCCAATCATACTACCGGAGGTAATTCGGGAAGTCCCGCCATTGACGCCAATGGAAACCTCATCGGACTGAATTTCGACCGGGTCTGGGAAGGCACCATGTCGGACATCAACTACGATCCGGATCTCTGTCGCAACATCATGGTGGATGCGCGCTATATTCTGTTCATCATCGACAAATTTGCAGGCGCAGGACATCTGGTAGCCGAGATGAAGCTGGTCCACCCCAAAGCGAAAAGCAAAGGCAAAAGCAAGAAAAAATAGACCCGAAAGATCCCATTAACAAATCAGGAGAAAAATAATTTCGCAATTTTTCAAGTCCGGCAATACAAATTACACTTATTCTTAATTTGTACATAACGTTATTGAAAGTAATTACACATTAAACATTTTCATTAACTGACATTACATATTATAGAAATAAAAATGTCTAAAACTTCGACATATCAACATCTTAACAATTAGTATCTTTGGGACTGTCACGGCATTTAGGAGAAAGGTAAATTAATTTGCTGAATTAGGCCTGTAAAATACGTAATAAATGCTTAACTTAGAGCAAATTATAAACAAGAAATGGAAAAAAAGTTTGATAGTTTGAGCATTTTTGAATTCCAAAAGTTATTTCCTGATGAAGAATCC
>JAIBCI010000059.1 GCA_019694255.1 Saprospiraceae bacterium | reverse complement strand
AATAGCTTACACACTGACGTTTCTTTGAATAGAAACTGCAAAAATACGTAACAACATTAATAAGCCCCGGGCTTCAGTTCAAATGCAGGAGAGCACACTTACAAGAATCCACGTCTCCAACCTAGATACGGAATAACAAAGCCAAAATTATCCTTGACTCACTTTTGACCAGATCCGGTCTCCAACCTGGATCTAATGCCGTAGTCGAATAACCCGTTTGTGACGTAATACCTCCTCTTCCTGCAAAATAAGGTACACTAGCCTCCCGATGGACAAATTCCAATCTAAAACAAATGCTTTGATTTGGCAAATAATCTAAGTTGGTTGAGCAATCCCAGGCATGAAAAGGATCTCCGGGATTGGCAGAGAAAGGAAAAAGACCTTCCGTTTGTGTTGGGTTGACCGGATCAGGAAGTGGACTGGACTGTCCTCCGGGATATAACACCAGATATCTTCCGGGATTACTCATGACACCTCCGCCAACCGTCCATGCAAATTTGTTTTTAAAAAACCAGATGCGATGATAAATCATTGCGCTTAGAAAATATTGGGCTGGCTTATCAGCATCTGATTGATCAAATCCATTGACGCCACCTCCTTTTTCGGCACCAGCATCCACTGTGAATGAGAATGCCATTTTAGTTATCCGTTTGCGCTCAGGATGATTAAAATATCTTAGCAACAAGCTGTTATCAGAATGAAATCTTTTTCGCTTTTGATTCAAGGGTGTATCGGTGCCCCAGTAATTATTGCTGAGCACCTTCAAGTGACTATTGGGAGCATAGGTAAGATTAAATCCTACACCCGGCATGGTATTGAATTTGCCATAACTTTGCCATCCGTTAATAATCCATGGCTCAATCTTAAAATGTCTGGAAGGATAAATCTGAAGCCTCAAGCCATTAAAAAACCAGGGGGTGTTGTCGGATGTGTAGGAGGCCTGATACTCCCAGTTCTCAACCTGATAAAATGAATTCAATCCGATATAAGACATAAAAAGACCTGCGTCCAGATTGATTCCATACCATTTGTCAAAATGATACCCTGCATAGGCTTCACTTAAATAACGATAGACATTAGCTAATTGAAATTGTCCACGGTACGTACTGTAATCATTTCTGGGCACCACATAACTTCTCGTCCCCAGCTGTGTCATGAATCGCGCACGGGCATTCTTATAACTAAAATCCCCCCCAAAGTGAAGGGCGGATAATTGAACTTCATTGTGTCTTGCCAAGGCTGTGCTTCCAACAACTGTATTGTCAATCGGCCGATTGAAAGAATAATTATAATTGATGTCCAATAGAATATTTGGAATAAAAAATGTATTACTTCCCCAAATCGATTCCATTCGCCGGTCACTTCCATTGGCCCAACTCATATCAAGATCAGAAAATGGCTCCCGGCTAACCGGAATATCAACATATTGGCTACTAGACACCCTGCCATTGGAATTCTCAATCATTAACTTCGACGTTTCATTGAATTGACTCACCAATTGGCTGGAAAATCCTGTCTTAGGATCATTGTCCAAAACCTGAGCCGGACTCTTTATAACATCAAGCAGAACGAATAAGACTACCACAATAAAGAAATAATAAATTCTCATTTTGATAAATTTATGAATGACTGATCCTGAAGAAATTTTATTTTGATTATATCTTTTGTTTTGACAAATTCACCACACAGTTGTCCTACAATGTTGACACCCAAAGTCATCTTTTCATTTTCATCTACCAGGTGCCAAGTGGTTACGTATGGTTGACCCTGATGAAATTCCAGACAGAAGTCAATAATCACCCCATGTATAATTCTCCCATTTTTTAAATAAACCTCCACATTAGAATGGGCCAGACCAAGGAACTTTTGAAAAATGTTGACAGAGGATTCCTCTTTCTTAAGCATAGCGCTGAAAGACTTAATTATATTCCCTTGTAAGTTGTACACTTCTAGCAGGCTGATACAAAAGCGGAACGTATTCAATAGCCACATCATTTTTGTCCAGACCAAAAGCTTTTTCATCTCTTTGTCCCAGTTGCTTCAGAAAAAAGTAAGTTCTGAGTAAAAGCGATTCCTTAAATGCAAATTCGTTCTCAACGGAAAGAAACTTCTCAAATACGACAAATTTAAAGTCCGGCTCTATGTTGTATCCTTGAGCACTGTCTTGCCGTAAATGCAGATTGAGCTCCTGGCTTGTTAAAAGGTCCTGTACTATTTTTTTGAAAAAAAGTTCAGTTCTTGGTTGAATCCTAAAACCTATATGAATATTGACTTTGATTACTTTATCATTTACTAGTTCTGAGACATCATATGAAAGGGTGTAAGGCTGCTCCGTTCTATTGATGTGCACGAACCAATAAACATCAGCACGCTTTGGTCTCTTTGAAAAAATGGATTGAATGATTTTTTCTTCTACTTCATGACGAAGATTAGCTTTCGTCAAGTAAACAAGATGAGTTGCAAATTTTGGAATTTTTTCGTCATCACTTAATGTCTGAATGAGCGGCGCATATTTTCCTAAATCTACAAATGAAGTAAACCGATTATTTATCTTACGGGCATAATACCAGACATACATGGTTGTGAAAATGAATAACTCAAAAAATAAAAACATCCATCTTTCTTTAATTTTAGCCAGATTGGCTATAAAAAAAGAAAATTCAACGATACTGAATAACACTAGCAAGCAGTAGACTAATAAACTATTCCATCTTAACCGATAACGGAGGAAAAAGCTCAGCAGCAATGTAGTCATCATCATGGTAATCGTGATGCTGAATCCATAAGCTGCCTCCATGTGTGCGGATTCTTTAAAATACAAAATCATCAATAAGCACCCCAACCATAAAATAAAATTGACGCTCGGTATGTAAATCTGTCCTTTGGATTCTGTAGGTTGTCTAACACTTACCCTTGGCCAGAAGTTAAGATTCATTGCTTCGCTGATCAGGGTATAGCTACCACTTATCAAAGCCTGCGAAGCGATAATGGTGGCAACCGTAGCAATCAGAATACCGGGTAAAAGAAACCAGTCTGGCAGCAATTCAAAAAACGGGCTTCGCCCGTTTAGCAGTGGCTGACCCTGTGTTAATATCCAGGCTGCCTGGCCAAAGTAATTACAAATCAGACTGAATTTTACAAAAATCCAGGTGATTCGGATGTTTCTGATTCCACAGTGACCCAGATCAGAGTACAAGGCTTCTGCCCCAGTCGTGGCCAGAAATACTGCGCCAAGTAACCAAAATCCATGAGGGTATTGCACCAATAAAGCATAAGCGTAGTAAGGATTTAATGCCTTTAATACTTCCGGCAACAAAACAATGTTTGCCAATCCAGCGCTCAAGATCATTAGAAACCAAATAGTCATGAGTGGGCCGAAAAAAACGCCAATGGTACGCGTACCAAATCGCTGAAAAAAAAACAATAATGATAATATACAGACGACAATGCCGGTGGTTATTTGATTGCCGGGAATAATTGTAGCTTCAAGACCATGAACCATCCCCAAGCCTTCAATTGCTGAAGTGATCGAAATCGGAGGTGTAATTATTCCATCTGCAAGCAGCGTCGTTGCCCCCAATATCGTCGGTATTGCCAACCATCGTCCATATCGCTTGACCAACGCATACAATGAGAAAATACCTCCTTCGCCTTCATTGTCCGCCTTTAATGTCAACCAGATATATTTGACCGTTGTCTGAAGAAACAATGTCCAGAAAATACAGGACACTCCCCCCAAGACCAATGTATGGTCTATCAACCGATCTCCAATAACCGCCTTCAGCGCATACAATGGGCTGGTTCCTATATCTCCATAGATGATACCCAAGGCAACCAGTAGTGAAGCCGCGGTCACCTTTTGCGTATTATTTATGGCTCTCATTTGCACAATCTATTTATCACAGCGCAAATGTCACCAGTGACAGATATGGAAAAAATAAAAGTATTGAAACTAGATATAAAGAAATTATAAAGAAGATTGAAAGCGGTAACCTACGCCACTCTCTGTAATGATTCTTTCCGGATAATTTGGATCATTTTCGATTTTCTTGCGAAGTGTACCGATGAAAACTCTTAAATACTGCGTCTCTTGTTGAAATCCTGTTCCCCAGATTTCCTTCAGAAGGTACTGATGAGTCAGGACACGACCCTCATTCCTGGCAAGGAGTGCCAATAAGTTGAATTCTGTTGCAGTTAGTTTGACCAACTTGCTATCCTTCAATACCATTCTGGCGGTCAGATCGATGGTGAGGTCTCCTGACTCCACGACACTTTTGTCTTCACCTCCAAAATTTCTTCGAATAGCTGATCTGATCCTGGCCAATAATTCTGCTGTTCTGAAAGGCTTTGTAAGGTAATCGGTTGCGCCATTGTCAAGCGCTTGCACAATATCATCTTCATCACTTTGAACAGATAGAATAATGATTGCCCGGTTATACCAAATCCGCAATTCTTTTAAGACATCATGGCCACTCATATCCGGCAACCCAAGGTCGAGTAGTATTAAGTCCGGAGGATGATTCGCTGCTGCAATAATTCCTAAAGTACCTTTCTCCGCAATTGAAACTTTGTAATCATTACTCTCCAACACAATTTCAAGTAATCGCCTGATTTGAGGTTCATCATCGATAATCAGAATTTCAGCCTTACTCATTTTTTAAGTTGCGCAAATATGATGTTTGTACTGGAAAATTTAAAATAAACCTTGCGCCTCCACCCTGGTGATTTTCCAATATCACCTTTCCACTAAGTGCTTCTACAAATCCTTTAACGATCGATAATCCCAGTCCAACGCCACCTGTTTTACTTTTCGGCAATCTGTAGAATTTATCAAAAACGAGGGCTATTTCTTTTTCTGGAAATCCAAGGCCATAATCTTCGATTATAAACTTGCATTGACCGGACAATACTTCAATGTATATGCATATTTTGGATTTTTCCGGTGTATATGCAAGCGCATTGTAAATTATGTTTAATATAATTTGTTCCAAAATACCAGCATCAATTTTAACCAGTGGAAGGCTTTCATCCGCGTGAATACTTATTCTGTTGCGCTCTACTTCATCCAAAGAATTCAACATTTGATGCATCATTTCTGTTAAGTCACACCAGGTGTGTTTAGGACGAAGCATACCACTTTCCAATCTGCTAATGTTCAGTAGATTATCAACTTGCCTTGCTAACCTTGCAATCGCTTTTCCGATTTCATTGATCAATTCTTTTTTATTGGCAACAGAAAGATTCTTTTCATTGATGTTAAGTATATCGACTGCTCCGATTATAGTTGCGATGGGGGTTCTCAATTCATGCGAGAGTGAATTTAATAAAGTATTGTACAATTTGACCTCATTTTCCTTTTCTTCGCGGTCGCGTGCCTTTTGCTCGGCTTTCCTGATTTTGTTAGTTAATACGGCATTGACCATTGCCACAATAAAATACAATGAAAACATGAGAATATCATCCGTATTGCCAATTGCGAAGGTAAATAATGGCGGAATGAAAAAGTAGTTCCAGATCAGAGCACTCAAGGTGGCAGATATGAGAACGGGGATCAGATCAAAAGTCATAGCAAGAACCGACACACCCATTAATAATATTAAGGCTACTCCTTTATAACTTAACCAGGTCTTAAGAATTGAACATACCAACGAAACAATTAGAATCATGGCAATGCTGAATAAGATTTGCCTTAATTGCCTCTTCTTTATAAATTCAATCAACATTATTTTTTACATTTTCTTTTGACATGTTCAGTATCATCTATGGATAAAATATCAACACCCAATTACACATCATTTATTTCATTGCTTACTTTAAAATCTATATTAATATTTTTTCAATTTATAAAACTTTGGTACGAAATACTACCCGTTTGACGGATAAAATTAATTCACTTTTACCTGATAATATGAGAAGGAATCTCAAAAAATAATATGAATTAAATTTTATCCCTAGGATGTTCTTACTTATACCAGCCAATGAAACTGCTTACATAACCGAATGAGTGCAGCAACCTGAGAGACAAAGACTTTCCAATGATAGAATACAATAATTGAATCTTTGTTAGGATCGGATTACGATTGAAGGCTGCCTACTTCATTTTAGGAACGAAGTGTATGTCAAATTTCAAATCTTGATTTAATCTATCGTAATAGATGACGAATCAACAGCAATACTATCTAATCTCCCATAATCCAATGGGATGTAATATGCATTCAAAACAAATTTACTCGATCAATGCTGTCTGCGAACGTCCAAAGCGCCTCAACATGATCTACTCAGTGAAAATGTTTCTCAAGTCGCTGATTGACACTCAGAATAGTGATAAAGACTGGTTCCCGACACGAAGCCTTTCCTTCAAAGAAATTCCTTCTAGAATCTGACAAAGTCATGTAACTATCATTTGGCTGGCAAAATACTTTCAGGACGTAAGATGGCCTTGGCACAACCTAATGCAAAGTAACACATTAAAATATTATAAATGATAGCCATACATATTACTGTGATAAATATATATTAATGACACGACTTTACCTGATTGATTCTTCTAAATTTACTTTCTAATCTTCTTAAATGTTCCAAAGCCGCAAACCGCTGATGCATCTGAAAAAATCAAGTGCCTTCAGTTGGATTTTAATGGCTTTATGCCTTGTGATCCTGAAATCCTGCACAAAGGATCATATCAATGTCATTACGGACAATGATCCGATCTCGGTGACCAATATTTCAAGATTAAAAATTGAAAACTATGTCAATCGGTTGTTCATCGACTTAATAGGACGCGAACCGCTCAAAGTGGAATTGGGTCCGGAAGTGGATTCTCTTAAAGCCAAAGAGTTAAGCCGGGAAGCCCGACTTGAATTGATCAACAAGTTGATGCAGGATACGACGTTCAGAATCGGGGAACGATCCTACAAGGCCGCTTTCTATTTAAACTTGTATAATCTTGCCAAAGTTCGTTGTCTGGAAGGTGTATCAGATGAAGAAATTCAACGCGAAATGGGTCTGTTGATATCAGATGCCATGCGCGATTCCATGGATGGCAAGTGGGATCGTTTTTACAGTAGACTTAATCAAATTCGCAAACTTCAGGTTCTCTTACAAAGTCAGGTTGATCTATACAATCAGGATATTAATTATCACCAGGTATTCAGCTACCTGGTAGACAACAGCATTTATGATGTGATCAACATGAATACCTTCAATTTTATTCGCGCTGTATATAACGAGTTGTTATTTCGCCTGCCAACGGATCAGGAGTATAATGTTGCATTTGAAGTAATTGAAAAAAATCAACCGGGCATCATCTTTGGCAATTATTGCAGTAACAGAACCGAATTTATCCAGAGCATGATTGAATCGCCTGCCATGTTCGAAGGGATGGTCATTTGGATATTTCAAATTTATCTCAACCGGTTTCCCAAAGAACGAGAACTGGCGACCATTCTACCCGAATACATAACACATCGGGACATCCGAGAAATAATCAGAAAAATTGCTGTCACCGATGAATATGCAAGTTTCAAATAACAAAGCGTTCCACCTTATAATTGCTGGCTTGATCACCTTGTTGAGTTCTTGTCAAAAGGATTTCTACGTTTATCAAATTGACGATCAGACCATTTTACCGGTCAACAGCCAGAAGATCAAACCCAAATCAGTTGCGCAATACATTTCAATACTTTATACCAATTTTTTTCAAAAGGCCATCAGCCCTAATTCCATGCTGAGCGCTCAAAAAGCCATCGAATCCATCGGCGACAAGCAAGTGGCATTCGACATATTACTGAGCAAATACATGAATGACCCAAATGTTATACTCCCGACCAAAGAAGAAATGCTCAATAATCCGGAAGCATTCATCCGCGCCACATACAAACGATTTTTGGTAAGAGAACCTACTGAAGCCGAATTGAATTGGATGCTCAACTATATCAAGAGCCGGCCGAATGTTACGCCGGAACACTTTTACTTTGCTTTTGGCACATGCAATGAGCATTTTCATTATTAAATGATTCAACGAATGAAACGCAGGAAATTCCTTAAAGACTCTGCTCTGGCAGCCGGAAGCATCACTGTTCCGTATATTTTACCTTCTGGTTTGTTATTTGCACAACAATCGCCTTTAAAGGCCAAGCACGTTGTCTTTGTGCAATTTGCAGGAGGGCTACGCCAACAGGAATCAGTTCTTCAGAGGTACCTGGCAGGCAGCCAAAATGAACAGGTCGAAGGCAACATCATGTATAATCTTCTGGATGGACCTCCCCCGACGGATAAAATTGCTTATGGCACTGATGATGTAAGCAACAATATTGTTGGCGCGTTTCCGATTAATCCGATTTTGCAAACCCCCCTGCAAAAACTCGGCGTTCTTTTTCCTGAAGTTCGCTTTTCCAAAGGAGGCGCAGGACACTTTAATGGATTGAGCACTGGTGTGTCCGGCAACTACTATGTGACCTCCGGATTACGACAACGTACCGCTTCACCGACTATTTTTGAATACTTAAGAAAACATGCCGGATTCAAAGCAACAGATTGCTGGTCGGTCGCCAACAGTCTGACTGGTTCAAGATCGCTTCTCAATTATTCTGCACATGAAAAATATGGAAGACGTTACGCCGGAAACTTTATTGCGCCAACGGTAACATTTGGTGCACCGGGTAAGGAACATTTCATGAATTTTAAAAACTATCATCCTGACACAGATTACGAAATGTTCAGGGAGATTCGAGGATTCCTCAATCAAAACTTTACCAATGAGGGTTTGGAGATTCCTCACCTGTACAATACACCGGAAGAAGAAAACAACATCAGGGAATTTGTTCGTCAGACATTCGAAAAAGTAAAAGAAGGAAGAATAAGTGCTCCGCCTGTTAGTGATAATGGAGATCTGATTACCCTGGGATACACCGTTGAATTGATTCGTTGGTTCAAACCCCGGTTGACCATTGTTGATCTTAGCAATATCGATGTCTGCCATGGCGACTTTACAGCTTATCTTAAAAACATTCATCGTGCAGATCACGGAATCGCATTTCTATGGAAAGAAATTCAGTCTATTCCTGAAATGAAAGACGATACCATCATGATCGTCATGCCGGAACACGGCAGAGATGAGGATCACAACTCGATCAAAGACCTTAATGACTGGTATTCCTATGATCATTCCGGTAGCCCTAATGCAAGAAGAATATTTACACTCATGGTTGGTCCGGGCGTAGATGCCAACTTAAAGAGGGGCTCAGAACAAAATCCAGTCGGAGATGCCGCAGATATTGTTCCTACCATTGCCGATATTTTTGGTATTAAGGAGACCGTCTACAATGCTGGACTCTTAGACAGCGCGGCCCGCTCATTATTTGACAGAATCTGATTATCGTAATGAAGAAAATTTTCCAACTTTATTACTTATTCTTTACCGGAATGGCTTTATTTTTATTGACCTGCAACAAACCTGAAATTCCGGAGAACCCATTCGATAATTATAACCCTGTGCAGGACACGGTTAAATTTATTTTTAAAGATCCCGATTCAACTTCAATTGCCGGATTATATCAGTACATATTTAAGCCTACCTGTGCAAATGCAGGTTGCCATGACGGAACATTTAATCCGGATTTCAGAACTATCGAAAGTTCATATAATACGCTGGTCTTTAGAAAAGCGATTAAGCAGGATGGCAAGTATTTTGTTCGTGTCAAACCTTTTGCACCGGAAGAATCTGTCATTCTGGCGAGACTAAATAATATTGTTTCACCACAGATGCCCATACAAATTGAACCTGATTCAGACTGGGGCAAAAATAAATCGCGATACATCTCATTAATTGAACAGTGGATCAAATCAGGTGCGCCTTCAGTGGACGGCACCATTGCAAAAGAAGGAATACCCCAGGCGCAGCTATTGGGGTGTTTTGCAACGTACCGGGATACCGGAATAATTGAAAGACGCCCTTTAAATGGCTCTTTTGTTCTTGACAGTACAAAAGACACCATTGACATTTTTGTGGCATTCAAACATGATGGTCAGGATCCACGAAGTTTTGGCATCAATGAAATCCGATTCAGTCCAGATCCGCATCACTATGATTCAACACAAATTGTGATGAACTTTGAAGTGCTGCAGACGCCTTTCAGACAGATCGGACTCTATGGTGACACGGTCAATTACAGCCATAAAATCCAGTTACTTTCAAAGAACCTTTTTCAGCAG
This sequence comes from Saprospiraceae bacterium, assembly GCA_019694255.1. Taxonomy (GTDB): domain Bacteria; phylum Bacteroidota; class Bacteroidia; order Chitinophagales; family Saprospiraceae; genus Vicinibacter. Next base: position 48,731 of record JAIBCI010000059.1, on the reverse strand, counting down.
CAAAAGCAAGTTTATTTCAGAGCATATGTGAATGATCAGCAAAATCAAAATTTTGAATTGCCTTCAGACAAGGCTCTATTTTCCATGAAAAAATATATGTCCTTTGAAAGATATTAGGTGGATATTTTTTATTATCTTGAACTTAGTGGTGCTGGGTTGTCATACCATTTCAGACGAACCGCCGTTTTCGACTACACCGGAAATCAAATTAAACGGCATTTCAAATGATACGATCCGTGAATTTGATGATATTTTAACGCTGAGCATACACTATCAGGATGGAGATGGCGATCTTGGTTTTGAAGAACCAGATCAGTACGCAGTTTTTATAAGGGATGCCAGGTTAACGAATTATGATGGATTTTATATCGGCCCGGTTGCACCGCCAGGCGCAGAGATTGCTGTCCAGGGAAATCTCAAACTTGAGTTTCCGAGTTTGTTTGTATTCGGAAATCGCTTCAATGAAAGGACAAGATTTTACATTTACATGAAGGACAGGAATGGAAATAAAAGCAATGAACTTATCAGTCCGGACGTGATAATTCTGAAAAAGTGACACGCAATTCAAATGTAATAATATCCATTAGAGGCCTCTTTGCAATGGGATTTGCACTGCTGTGTCAAATAGTCTTGGCCCAGCCAGAATACAACATGCAAAATCTACTGGTACATGATTGTGAAGGTATTCTTACGCATAGTCAGGCGGGTGAGAATAAAAATTATGACCATAATGAGGATTTTACCTTTACGATCTGTGTGCCAAGGGCCACAGCCATCATATTAAATTTTGAGTTTTTTGCTACGGAAAAAACTTACGATGTGATGACAATCTATGACGGGCCAGACCGCAATGCACCGGTCATTGGCAGCTTAAGTGGAATTTTGCGACCCGCACCAACCTTCATTGCCAAAAGCGGATGCGTGACTATTCATTTCAAAAGTGATGACAACATTACGGCCAATGGCTGGAAAATGAATTGGATGGTATTGTTTGAATTGCCGAAGCCGCCATCGCTTAAAATATTGTCCAATACAGATTGTCCATTAACCGAACTGATATTGGAGCTAGGCTATGATGTCCCATGCAATCAGATTGTACCCGCTAATTTTAGCATATTGGGGCCAGGCAACTCGAGCGTCATTGAAGCAGAAGCACTCAACTGTGCCAATGGAGTGACAAACCGTATTCGCGTCAAATTTGACCCACCGCTGGACAAACCGGTCAATTACCGGCTGACTTTTTCATTCAAATATATTGACGAGTGTCAGAAAGAGCACTCCCTGATTTCCAGTGTTCTTTTTAATATGAAAAACTGCCCGTTCGTTGTAGAAATCAACCTCAGGGATAGTTCAGTCTGTGAAGGATTATGTACAACACTGGAGGCACTTACTTTGGCCGACTCCCGGCAGGTGTTTCGTTATCTCTGGATACCAGGTGGGCAGACCACACGATCAATACAGGTGTGTGATAAAGATTCATCGGTGTATTATGTCGTTGCGACTGACAGTGCTTCCGGCAGAAAAGACACCGCCAAATTTAATTATGTTCCACTCAAGCGCCCCCATATCCTAAATCCGGTTCAGGATACGGTATGCGCCAATGCAGCCAATTGGAAATATCTTGTGGATTTAAATGGCGGAAATTTCTTCTCTTCCAAATTCCCGGCTCAGAATAATAAGACAGGCGTTTATGAATTTTGGCGAAGTGCGAAGGGAAACAATTTGCAGAGTGATACAGTGTGTTACGTTGCAGCCAATGGATGCAAAACATGTGATACCGTACTGGTTTGGCCCATTGATCCGGGTGCCAACCAAAAAGCTTGTTTAAACGGACCCGTCATTACCCTAAACGGAGCAACTCCGGCGGGAGGCACCTGGACGGGCAGCCGACTTGGGCCCAACCGGACCTTTGTGCCGGATTCTGTTGGATTATTTACCTTTCTGTATACAGCGCCAAACGGTTGTTCTGCACAGCGAAACATTGAGGTCTTCAATCCTCCGGTGCTGCTCAACCCGATACAGGATACATTTTGTGCCTCCGCGATCAACTGGCAATATAAGGTTAGTGTTCCGGGCGGAGATTTCTTCTCATTGGTTATTCCCGGCAATCAAAGAAAATCCGGTATTTACGAATTTTGGCGGTTAACCGGCAATGGTAGTTTGCTAACGGATACGGTAACTTATATAGACCCCAATGGGTGTCGTGTAAGAGACACAATTTATGTTCGGCCTGTTAGCGCCGGCCCGGCCCAGGCTGTATGTCAGGGAACGTCTCCTTTTCAACTAACGGGCAGTTCGCCCGCGAATGGTTTTTGGCTGGGCCCATACTGTGATTCTAGCGGTTTGTTTAATCCAATTGATTCGGGCACTTTTGTGGTAAGTTATCAGGCTGCCGATGGATGTATTGCGCAAAAAAATGTCCGCGTCAATCCGGTTCCAAAAATTCTGAACCCCATTCCGGATACAGTCTGTGCCTCAGCAAGCAATTGGCAATACCTGGTTGATCTCGGCGGTGGAACATTTAATGCCACTGCGATACCACCGGCTCAGAATCGATCAGGACAATACCCATTTGCCTATTGGTCAAAATCCAATGCAATACAAAGGGATATCGTGGTATATACCGCACCGAATACATGCCGTACCACGGACACTTTATTCATCTCACCAATTGATGCAGGTTTGCCTGATGCAGCTTGTCAGGGAAGCGCCGATTTTCAAGTTATGGGGGGGCATCCAATCGGTGGACACTGGACAGGAAATGGAATTGATTCGATGGGTAGATTTTCACCATTGGTTTCAGGAACATTTGTGGTAAGCTATACGGCACCCAATGGATGCACTGCCAATAAAACGATTCGGGTCGCGGATAGCATACAGATTACTAAAGTTGATACATTTTGTTATCTGGAGAATTTTCAATTCACTTTTAATCCAATAGGTGGAATATGGTCTGGTCCCGGGATTACAGACAGTTTGGCAGGAAAAGTCAGTGGTAATAAATTTGTCATCAATCAATGGAATACTTACAACTACAGGATTAATGGTTGTGATAAGAACATTCAGGTATTTATCACAAAACCTGATGCAGGTCAGGATGTGGATCTATGTCTTGGGGATCAGTATCTCAATCTTCCAACCACAGGCCGATGGGCTGGTCCCGGTATTTTTGATGCCATCAACAACAGATTTGATATTTCCGGACTTCCCGCTGGCAAACATCTTTATCAGATTAACTTCAGACAATGTCGTGATACATTAGCAGCTTACCTACACGACGTTCACCTGAGAAAGCCAGATACGATTCTGTTTTGTCCTGGCTTGGATAGTGTTAATTTGTCTTCGTGGTTGAATCCCAGTGATGGACCCGGACGATTTAGTGGCCGTGGCATTCAATTGGTCGACAGCCATTACCTCTGGATTCCGCAATTCGCTGGTCCCGGTAAGCATTCAATTACCTATGAGGCATTTGGATGTCTGGATACCATTGCGCTTGAAGTGGAAACGCCCATTCAATTCTCGGATTATAAACTTTGTGATAGGAGCCCGCCGACATTGTTATCTGTTCAACCTGCAGGAGGATATTGGATAGGTAATGGTTTTCTTGATGACAAACAGGGATTGTTTGATCCGGCACTTTCCGGAACCGGAATTCACAAAGTAAGTTATGTGAGTCCCGCTGGTTGTATCAAAGATACAATTGTTGAAGTCGAAGCATGGACACAGGTAAGTATTACAGGGATCAATACGCAGTATTGCTTTAAAGATGAAGACATTCCTGTGATTGTAACTCCTGCAGGAGGTAGCTTCTATATCAATGGTGTATTGTCACCACCAATTATCAATCCGGCCAGATTAGGCTCAGGGATTTGGGAATTATCCTATACCCGCGGTAGCGGCAATTGTGCTTCATCAGAAAGAATGTTCGTAAAGATTCTTCCGCCGATTACCAAGAAAAAGATCAGTAAGAACGATACCATCTGCTTTGGTCAAAGAGCCTCCATCTCGATTGATGCCACCGGAGGTCAGGGTGGTTTTACCTATACCTGGGATCAGGGCTTGGGCTTTGGAAGCAGTCACATTGTCTCTCCGATGCAAAGTAACTGGTACAGGGTGACGGTGACCGATGGATGCTCGGAAGATCTGGTTGATAGTGTCCTGGTGTTTGTGCATCCTCCATTCATCATTGATACCTTACAGGGTCCTGAAGTATGTTTTGGTGAAACCACTTTTGTTGAATTAAAATTGGATAGTAGCGAATTTGATGTGGAGTGGCAAACCAATCCGGTCAGAAAAGGAATCCGACTGGTAAGTAATCCTGGAGAATATACCGCCATTATAATTCAAAAATCATCCGGTTGCAAGGAAGAACACCAAATAGAACTTCCTGGTGCTAAACCCATCGCTGCCAATTTTAATTTGATACCCAATCAGGATTGCATCGATAATATCAACAATATGGTTGAAATCATTGACCTCGCTCAGGGATATACCAAAGGCACGATTGATTTTGGTGATGGCTCTCCTCCCATTGACTTAAATCAGCCTGGAGCCTTAACACATGAATATCGGGATACAGGAATATTTGTAATTGTGCAACGGGTTGAAAACGAGCTTGGATGCGTTGCATCTTTTTCAAGAAAAATCTGCATCCGAAACGAAGTCAGAATTTATGTCCCGAATATTTTCAGTCCCAACGGCAATGGCATACTAGACAAATTCAAAATAACTCATTTAGGCATCAATGTGCTTCGATGGGCCATATATGATCGCAATGGTGCCATGTGTTTTCAAAGCAATGACGGTGACGCAGAATGGGATGGCACATTTCATGGCAAACGAGTTGTTGAAGGCGTATATGTTCTGGTCCTGGAATATTTCAATCCGAACAATGGTAAAAAAGAAGTATTCAAAAGCGACATTACGGTTATTCGCTAACGCCGGGATCAAGGTTCCATTTGATAAACCTGTAATTGTTGAGATGAATGGTAATACGCACTGTTGAGCGTAGGCTCCGGCATAATTTCGTGTGTATTAAAAACTTCAATTTGATGATGCAACTCAAGTTAAAGATTCATCACTTCCATCGCCAAAACAATATTAAATCCGCTATAATTTCGCCGACTATTATACTTGCAGTTATTTACCGATGAGCGTCGGTTCCAAAGCCTACGCTCAGCCTGCCAAGTAGTACGATATTCAATCCTTTTTAATTGACTCATTTGACCTCAAAACAATATCCAGCACGGTCATAGAAACGATGAATTGAATCTGACAGGATATAATCATTCGGGTAAATTGATCGAAGATTCTGCATTAAATAAATGTTGCTTTCTTTAGGTAACATTAAGTAGAAAGTGATCTCCCTCCCCCGACATCCGAAATGAAAATTATTCTGAAGATGACCATCACCTGTACTAAGGCTTTCTATTTCCAACCTAAAATATCCAGCTTTTTTCAATTTAAGATTTATATGAAAATTCAAACTATCGCTTTCAACTCTATAATCACCAGCAATTGCATTTTCAACTCCAGCATAAATAACATTCATATTTGAATCATTGCTTTTAATAAAATCCGAATATTGCACGACTTGAGATCCTAACTTATTAGTCTCAGCATTGTCTAATGAGCTTAATGAAATAATAGGAGCGAAGTTATAAGTACTTACATTATAAAATTTATCAGTTTTATTATCATATCTTAATTTATAAAATTTTGATGAAATTGTAATCGTATCGCCTATATTATAATATGGCTTATAAGGACTTATCTCTATAGGCAAGTTCATGTCTCCGGGACAGTTCGGCCCATCATCACCGCAGGAAATCATGTTAATAAATAAAAAAAATACAATTATAAACTTCATGATAATTTAAATTAATAGGAATTAAACAAATCGTCCAAACTCTGCAGAAGAACCAGATTATTATTGCCGAAATGGCTTTTAAATTGTTGATAAAAATCGTTAGGTGATTTAGTGTTTCCGCCAAGGAGGTTAAACATTTGTCCACAGTTAAATCCCTGAACTTTGTCGTTAACAGTAAAGCAGCAAGTATATGGGTTTAAATCACGAGTATCATATTCATTTCCGCTTGGAAATTTATCTATCAAATCATAAAAAACTCCTACAGGCATATGCTGCAATTCTCGATTTCGAGTATTCTCAAGTTTAAATGACCACCTAACTGAACGGTGAGGGTTTGGATAATTTTTATCCGCAAAAAACCACCCCACATGGTAAGCCCATGCTTCCGCCAAATCTACAATCCCGCCAACCTGATAATATGGATTGCCGCCGTGGTGGAGTATCCCGTCTGCTTCCTCTTTTTGAACTTCCATCCAGAATTGCGGCCCCGCCTTGACAAAATGGGAAGCATGCGCAGATTCGTGATAGACGATCTCCTTGATCTGATCTGAGTTTTTACTGTCTACGCCCATTCCAATGTCCGGAAGTTGCCTGTACAACCACGAAGGAATCAGTGAAGTAATAAATCCAGCCGGAATCGTTGGCAGATAATTTGCCATAAGTGTAATGCCCTGCGGTGCCATATTGCCAACTTCAAAGATATCCAGAAATGGCGGTGTTGTAATACCCTCTGAAGTAGCGTACTGATGAAATTCATGAACAGCATTGTTGATCGTTGCAGCCGCCCAATTCATGTGCGCGGATGAACCCCTGTTCACCCAAATGTTATAATTTACAGCGATGTTATTATATGGAGGACCTGTCCTGATCTTACCGAGGTAATCTTTGACCGGATGACTCCAACCCAAAAGATAGTTTAACCCATCTTTCACTCCACGAATCTGACATACGGGCCCGGTAAACTTCACCCACATCCACATATCACCATGGTACTGGTCATTGATTTTCCAGCATCCGTTGTCATCTGTCATAGTTTCATCTTCCGTAAACCATGAATCCTTTGTAATAATTTTAACTTGACGCACGCCCTCAAACTGTTGGTGCTCTGCATCCATTACTTTGACACACCCACCTGGCTTGCGGTAATCTGCATAGACAATACACTGGCAATCATTTTTAGTCAGATTGGGATCGCCGTTGCCTGAGCCTCCTCCGCCATCTTCAGGATTAGTTGGCGCAACGAGGTTAAGTATATTGTCATCAGTCTTGACATACATTGGATCTCCGCCCGTGTTGTACGCATTACCCGTCAAATCAAACGCTTCACGGGTTAATTCCGTATTGTAGCGCGGAATAAAGAGTTGCGCCAAAATGCTGTATCCGGCAATAGGTGATTGAAAATCCGGTGGCACAACCGCCCAAAGTTCCGGAAACTGCCTGTCTGGCTGCGGATAGAAATCTCCCAGTGTTATGACTTCATTTTCCAGGGGATAATCATAAAACATTTCATTTGTCTTCGCCAGTAATTTGTAGTCTTCTTCGCTACCCGGTGAAAATTTAACATACAAATGCGTTGGTGACAAATGATTCAATTGGTGTTCAGGATATAGTTTATTCCATGCAGTTTTCATGATGTCAACGGTATAAGGATTGTTGCGAACGGGGCCAAGAATTGTTTCAATTATTTTTGTCTCGTTGTGAAAACCACTTTCTCCGGATACAAAAGGCGGGTACTCAATTTCCAGGCTCGTTGGATTCAGATCTAAAGAATGATCCATCACTTCTTTTTTGCATGAATTAAACAATAATAATCCAATCATTAAGGCAAATAAGTGTCTTTTTAAGGTGTTCATAGTGTGTTATTAAAAGTGTGACTTGTCCTGACTAACCCGTTCAGACTTGGGCCGTACATACTATCTTTTGAGTGCCGTTTTACGGTACAGGCACTATTTCTCTTCTACAACTGTGCGCGTAAAAATCCAAGACATATTGATTAATATCTGTGGGTGTATCGCCAAGCTTTAATTTTACTTACCATTTAATAGTATGGAATAAATACCCAATTCTTAAAATACGGGTGCTCTCTTAGTATTTCATACAAATAATAATGAATGTTATAATTTGGATTGGCGGGCGGTGTCTCGAATGTAACACAAATTTATTCATTCGAAAATTACGGACTCAAGGCTCATCAGACCAATGTGCAAGTTGATTAAACGAACAGCTAATCAATCTGTGGCGACAGAACAAATGTTGCATTATTACAATCTTTTGCTACGAAGTAACAACTCTTGTTATAGCATGCGAATGCAAAACCATGACCATCGTACCAAAAGGGATACACGCGGTACCGGATTAAGGTTGTGTCAGATGATGAATCCGGTATATTAACAGTTCCCCACAGTTTCTGAACAGTGATTAATCTGCCTGATTTTAAGGGGCTTTTATAAGGGAAATATCTATTTTTGCCAGCCAAATTTAAAGCGTGAATCCTACGGATATAAGAAACCCGGAGTATTTCCACAAAGTCATTGACTGTCAGCATGCCTGTCCAGCCCATACGCCGGTGCCAGAGTACATACGACTGATCGCTGACGGAAGATACTCTGACGCCTATATGATCAACTGGGTATCCAATGTATTTCCGGGTGTACTCGGACGTACCTGCGATCGTCCCTGTGAGCCGGCCTGCCGCCGAGGCAGAGTGGAGGAAGAACCGGTTGCAATCTGCCGCCTCAAAAGGGTAGCCGCAGATTTCAAATCTGATATCAGCCATCGGATCCCTGGACCTGCCGCCAGCAAGAACGGAAAAAAAATTGCCCTGATCGGGGCCGGACCTGCCTCGCTCACAGTGGCAAGGGACCTGGCACCGCTGGGATATGATTTGCATGTCTTTGATGAACAGTTTGCAGGAGGTGGTTTCATGCGCAGCCAGATTCCAAGCTTCAGGCTTCCGGAAGAAGTTCTCAACGAAGAAGTAGGCTATATACTCAACATGGGCGTGGTCAGCCATTTTAATCATTACGTAGACAGCCTAAATCATCTCCTCGAACAGGGCTATGACGCTGTATTCGTTGGCTCTGGGGCGCCCAAAGGCAAAGACCTCCCGGAACTGGAGGGTCGCATGGAAGCAGCTTCCCGGATACATATTGGCATCAACTGGCTGGCAAACGTAGCTTTCGGACATACTAAAGAGATCGGCGAGAAGGTACTTGTCATCGGAGGAGGCAATACAGCGATGGACTGTTGCAGAACTTCACGCCGCCTGGGTGGCCGCGATGTCAGGGTGGTCGTGAGAAGCCCTTTGAATGAAATGAAAGCATCACCTTGGGAGATTGAAGATGCGCAACACGAAGATATTCCTTTCTATAATCTGCATTCACCACTCCGATTTGTAATCCGTGACGGCCAGCTGAAAGGGATGGATTTTGAAGTGGTGGAAGCCCGGTATGATCAGGGACGTCGCACACTGGTACCGACCGGAGAAGTGGTCTTTATGGAGGCAGATGATGTGATCCTGGCGATTGGGCAAGAAAACAGTTTTCCATGGATCGAAAGGGACCTGGGTCTTGATTTTGACAAATGGGGAATGCCGGTGCTCAACCCGGATACTTTTCAGTCTACCCTGCCAAAAGTATTTTTCGGTGGGGATGCCGCTTTTGGTCCCAAAAACGTCATCACAGCCGTTGCACAAGGACATGCTGCTGCCATATCGATAGACCTTTTCTGCCAGGGCAAAAGTCCTGCTGAACGCCCGGGACCATTAACAAACCTGATGCTTCAGAAAATGGGTATTCACGAATGGTCCTATGACAACCAGACGACACCAGACCTGCGGTTTAAGGTACCCCATGCGGATAAAACAAAAACGCTCAGCGATCGCATGCTGGAAGTAGAATTGGGATTTTCCCGCGAGACTGCATTTCATGAAGCACAACGGTGCCTCAATTGCGATGTACAAACGGTTTTTACGGCCAGCCGCTGTATTGAATGCGATGCCTGCGTCGATATTTGTCCAACCACCTGTATAACCTTTACTGATAATGGCGAGGAAGATGAATTGCGGACGCGCCTCAACGCACCCGCCAATAATAAAAGCCAGGACCTCTATGTCGCAGATGGGTTGAAAACACTGCGCGTCATGGTGAAGGATGAGAACCTCTGTCTGCATTGCGGATTATGCGCAGAGAGATGCCCTACAACTGCATGGGACATGCAGAAATATTTGTATCACGCTCCGAAAGCCTGTGTACTATGAGCCAGCCTGTTTTGATCAATGACCTCGTAGTACGCTTTGCCACCGTCAACGGCACTGGATCGGCCAGCGCCAATAATATGTTTGCCAAAGCGGTATACCGAATGGGCATCCCGGTTACCCCAAAAAATATTTTTCCCTCCAATATTCAAGGTCTGCCGACCTGGTACGAAGTACGCATCAATGAGAAAGGCTACCTCGGCCGCCGTGACGGCATCGATATCATGGTTGCGGTCAATGCACAAAGTCTGAAGAAAGACATTGAAAGCGTTCGCTCCGGCGGTTACCTCATCTACGATTCCACTAAAACACTGGGAGAAGATTTTATTCGCGAAGATCTTCACTACATCGGCATCCCGATGATGTCGCTTTGCATGCAGCACTACAATGATCCGCGTCAGCATCTGTTGATGAAAAACATGATTTATGTCGGAGCGCTTTGTGCACTGCTGGGAATGGAGAAGGAAGTATTTGAACAATTGGTTCAGGAACAATTTGCCAAAAAAGAGAAACTGATACCCGGCAACATTCAGGCACTTCATCTCGGGATGAACTATGCGGAATCCAACTTTGAATGTCCGCTGCCTTACCGCCTTGAAAGACGCAATCTCAATCAAAATAAAATTCTGACTGACGGCAATAATGCCTGCGGTCTTGGCGCTGTGTTCGCAGGAGCTACCGTCGGATCCTGGTATCCGATTACACCGAGCACAAGCCTGATGAATGCTTTTGAAAAGTGGTGCACCAAATACAGAATTGACGCTTCAACCGGCAGGAAAAATTTTGCCATGATACAGGCAGAAGATGAACTGGCGGCCATGGGCATGGTACTGGGCGCTTCTTGGAATGGCGCTAGGGCTTTTACTTCCACCAGTGGTCCCGGCCTGTCGCTCATGAGCGAGTTTTTGGGACTAAGCTATTTTGCTGAAATTCCTGCCGTGCTCTTTGATGTACAGCGCAGTGGTCCTTCGACCGGTATGCCAACGAGGACCCAGCAATCAGACGTCCTCTCTGCTGCTTATGCTTCCCATGGTGACACAAAACACATTCTCCTCTTTCCCAGTACGCCAAATGAATGCTTCGACATGACCTTGACGGCGTTTGACCTGGCAGAGTTTTTTCAGACTGCAGTGATTGTACTAACGGATCTCGATCTTGGCATGAACGATCATCTGACAGACGCTTTCACGCTTCGTGACAATTACCAATATAACCGTGGCAAAGTCATGACAGCCAAAGATCTGGATGATGCCAAAGTATGGGGACGATATCTCGATATCGACGGCGATGGAATTCCTTATCGCACCATCCCGGGTACCCACCCATCCAAAGGTTCTTTTTTCACCAGAGGCTCCTCACACGACCCGATGGCTGCGTATACTGAAGATGGTGATGTGTATGCAGACGGAATGCGCCGCCTGGAGAAAAAATGGGAGACCATTCGGAGTCGCGTCCCGGGGCCGGAAATTGTACGTTTTGATCCATCGCACAACGAGGCAATCATTTATTTCGGCACATCGAGTTATGCGGCCGTTGAAGCCATGGATATTTTGCAAAATCAGGGCATTGCACTGAATGCTTTACGCATCAAATCCTTTCCATTTACTGAAGAGATCATAGAATTTATCCATGCACATGACACCATCTATCTTGTAGAACAAAACCGCGACGCGCAAATGAGATCGCTGCTCATGATTGAAAATGCCATCCCACCATCAAAGATTAAGAAGGTACTTCAATTTAACGGAATGCCGATTACTGCACAGTTCATCTCTGATGAAATTCAGAAAATCATGCAACAAGCCCCAATCCACCATTCATAGATCATAGTTTATAGTTCCTAGTTAAAAAATGACTTACGCTCGTCCGACATTCAGAAATCCAGATCTCCCGCTCAACAAGATTGGCAGGGCCCGCAAAGAATACGAAGGCGCGATTTCAACGCTCTGCGCCGGATGCGGACACGACTCCATTTCCGGAGCGATCATTCAGGCCTGCTATGAAATGGCGATAGAGCCACACCGACTCGCCAAACTATCAGGCATCGGATGTTCCTCCAAGACGCCCACTTACTTTCTCGGACAATCGCATGGCTTCAATTCAGTACACGGAAGAATGCCTTCTGTTGCCACGGGGGCAGCGATGGCCAACCGAGACCTTATTTATCTTGGGGTGTCTGGCGATGGCGATACTGCTTCTATTGGTATGGGACAATTTGTACATGCGATACGCCGCAATCTGAACATCCTGTACATTGTCATGAATAATGGCTGCTACGGTCTGACCAAGGGTCAGGATTCCGCGACTGCAGATGCAGGATCTATCAACAAGAGCGGTGCGGAGAATCAGTTTCAGGGAATAGACCTCTGTGGCTTGGGATTAGAGCTGGGCGCTACGTTTGTCGCCAGAAGTTTTTCCGGAGACAAGCAACAGTTGATTCCGCTCATCAAAGCAGGATTGACACATCCAGGTTTTGCGCTTATCGACGTCGTCTCTCCTTGTGTCACCTTTAACAATAATGCGGGCAGTACCAAATCTTATGACTACACCCGCGAACACATGGAAGCAACTGCAGCCATCGACCTCGTACCATACCGCGAAGAGATCCTTCACCAACAGGATAAGGGTACTATTAAATATATTCCACTGCATGACGAGAGCATCATTGCTGTCAATAAACTTGCTGCAGACTGGGATCCACTTGACAAGTCATCGGCCATGCGCAAATTAGCACAGGCAAGAAATGAACACGAGATTCTCACCGGGCTGATTTACGTCGATACACAAAGCAAAGATTTGCATACATTGCTCAATACTTCCGATACACCACTGAATCAGCTTAGCCAGACTGTACTGATGCCTTCCGCTGAAATACTCGGTAAGATCAATAAGCTATACCAGTAGAGCAATTTTTTCCTGCAAGCTCTAGGATTTCGGGATACAGAATGATAAATTAGATGCGAGTCAATTTTATTTATATTCATTTTTTGCATTCGACTCGAACCTTGCTTTTAGACTACTTACGAGCTACAATTTTCGAAAGTCTTAATTCTAATCTCAAAGCATAAGAAGCGAAAATGTCCATTGCTAATTGACAACTGACCATTGAATTTTCGTGAATCGAATCAAGAGTTCAATCCTCAGTCAGTTGAAGCATCCAGTTGTTGATATCAATGTTCGCCCACATCAAATCCAGATTATTCACTTTTTTTTGAATGCGTTCGTTCTGATTTCCACCAGCCTTGCTGAGCTCATGAATGACCAGGATAGCCTGATCCCGGCATTCCTTGCTAGGTGGAATACTTCTCAGTATTGTAGTCGCCTGATTCAGTGCCTGGGAAGAGCCGTTGGCAATGAGCACCTTGGCGTCGTACAATTTCTTTTCACATAGTTCTGTACTGTATACGTGTAGCACTTCTTTCTTCAGGACTGCCAAATCTGTATTGCATAAAAGATTCTGTTCGAGTCTACTTATTTTTCTGAGTAATTCTTCATATTGATTATCTGCCTTCAACTTTTTCAACTGTGCTGCTATTTTAGCGCAATCCAAATTGGCTTTATTAAAATCATTAAAGGCCTTCTTGAACACCATTACGTCAGCATTTTTACCTGAAAAATTGTTAAACAACAAATCGCCTGCGCTTATTGGTTTAAGCGCTACAATCTCATACTGAAATGAAAAACTCGTGTCTCTTCCGGTGATTGTATTGAATAGTCTTACAAGCATTGTCAATGTGTTAATACTTCGGGAATCAATCCCTTCAAGCATACCGCTGTTTGTGTTCCGGGAGGTGATAATGATTTTCGAAATGGCATTATTGCTATATTCAGCATTTAGTTCCCGATTGAATAGCATTTTGAAACTATTCATTGCCTCAGTGCCTATTTTCCCATCGGGAGAAACGAGGTTATAGAGGACTTTTTGTCCAATAATTGGATTGGGCAACAAGAGCACCACTCCGACGACTATCCTAATGTATCTGAAAATAAAACTGTTCATAACGCTAATCTTTGAAATTGCGATTGCCTGTAAGTACTTTTTTCCAAATTATAACTGATATTTATTCCTTTTCCTTTCCTTCGGACAAGGTAAAAACGACATTATTGCCTTGAACGGTTTGCCTGGTACTCAGATTGATGGATCGCAGGTACTTACGCAATTCGGAGGTAAAATCACGCAACCGGTAATTCGTACCGCTGGGTGTATGAATGGGTATTTTGACGATGTCAAAAATCATCTTATTCCTTGTCACTCCCTGAAGGTGATAATTTCCTTTGAAAGCATTGGCTTTAATCCAGTCTTCGATCACTTCAGAAAGCAAATCGCCGGAGTCATTGATTTCCTTTTCCAGTGTAAGTACAGTGTTGGACTCCACGCCAATGGTTACAACAATGCTCCTTCCTTCGTTTAGTAAAATGGTAAACTTTTCCTGTAATGTATTTAACAGGTTATCAATTTCTGTTTCTACAGCTTTTTCAATTAGTTTATCGAAGTTATCGGTATAAATCAGTGGCGAGTTGCCGACTTTATTTGCCAGTGACTCGCCTGAAAAAGCATCATAGGCGGTTAAAATCACTGTGACGCTGTTGCCTGTCGGAGAGTATTTCCTTGTTGCTTCCACTACGACATAAATATCCGCACCGGACAAACTTACGACCTGATCCATTGTCTCATTGGCTTGTTCTTGTTGCAGTGCTGTGTTATTATTTGTTTGTTTCAATTTTCCGATCAGGTCAATGGTGTTAACTCCTCTTTTGTCGAAAGCTTCCTTAACCTTGGTGATCGCGATTCTGTTGACTTCTGAATTCTCGTAGGCCGTTCGCAGCCTTTCTCCTTCTTTGGCAAAGGGAACAACCATAATGGTCGGTTGCACTACCGGGCGATTATTGACCTGAGCAGTCAAAGTAATGCTGAAAATTGAATACGTAAAAAGTAGTCTTAAAAAACTCCTCATATACAAGATTTAATTTATATCTAAAGTCCGAATTTCCGGATGACTTTTTTGTCTTCCAGGTATTTTCTTAATGCCTGCAAATCCACACTAACAATCTGCGTTGCGTAATAGAATTTCTTGGATTTCGTCGATTCAACACACTGGCTGTTCGTGATAAACTGGATATAATCTGATTCCAAGAGCTCAGCCAGACGCGCATCGAGCTCGTTTGCACCCTCTATCATGGGCGATGTCTGATTGGAATTGGGTATTCCCCTGAACAGGATATTCTCCAAGGCATTCCTCTCGCAATGATATTTCAGAATGTTCTTTGTTTTTGCATAATGCTTGGAGCTGATCGTTATAACCTGGCCTTCGGACCGGATAAATTCAACCAATCCGTTGCGCTGAAATTTTTCTGTCTGGGCGCTGGCGTCATCAAAAGCTTGAATCAATAATACAAGAATACAAATTACTATGCCTCTCATGTTTTAATTTTTATACTGAACAAAAATAGGTTCATTGCGGGAATAGGCCATATATACTTCTGACTCTCCGTTTTTGATGTTCAGTTCGGCCAAATTTGAAGAAAATATTTTTCCGATTTTACCATCGCCGATGACCGTTTTACGTTTGATTTTCTCGCCATCCACGTCAATGGATTCTTCCTTGTATATTTCGAATTTAGTCGCCCTCTCAAAACCAGCAGGGTTATACATCAGGACTGTATTGATTTTTTCCTTTTTCTGCTCAAGGACATCGGTTACTCTGATACAGAAATGCTCTGGATCAAACGAGGACAGAATCAATGATAGGTCGTCAACACTAAATCCTGCGGTCGTCGAAATATCAAAAAACTTTTTTTGAACTTTTGAATTCGAGACAATCCGGTTTGTCTCAATATCCGTAGCGATGACGTCGTTACCTTCGAAAGTGATCAGGAGCCTGTATCCCGACTGCCGGCCTTGCAGATCAGCTATGGAATAATCGATAAATCTTTCATCCTTAAGCAAAGAAGCAAAATATTTCAATTCAGGCGCGTTTCTTTCTACGAGGTTGAGAATAGGATTATTAATAATCAGTTGCTGCGCAGCATTCTCACAAAAAAGGCATTCTTTCTTTATGGACAGATTAATAGCCTTCTGATTCACTGGCATATTCAGCCGATTGAGCGCTCTTTTATCATATCTCGGAACGGCCATAATAATATCACCGGCCTTATAGCTTTTTGCCAAATCACGTCCACTGAATGCCGGCGTTTTACCTACACTTGTTGACTCTTCGACTAACTTTATTTCAATATTGTCCAGATGTTCATAGTATGTCTGTGAACCCACCTTTCGCTTTGCGTAGCAAGCATAGTCTCTGCCTGGTATTATTCCCTGCTTTGATCCCGCCTTAATTTTAACTTCTTTGACTGATTTTTCCTGGAAGCCAGGTTCCGTGATGACTTCAAAAGCCTGCTGATCGGCACAGATAATGTCGGCATTATAATACTTGATCGCATTGACTGCGTAGGACATACGACGTAGATTCAGGTCCCTGATCTGATTCGCATAATCTGAATAGAGCGCATTGAGTGACTTATCATATGATTTTTTGTCCCGGATCATTATAACATCGGGGTCAGCGTTGAAATATTTGCCCAGCGGAATAGTCAGTTTCTCTTCCGGGAAACTAACTAAATTATGTTTCGATGTAAAGTTAAGTACAGAAGTAGCTACTTCAACTCCCTTGATTTCAAGAGTAAAGACAGGGCTTGTAGCAAGATAGGCTTCTATAATTCGATTGGCCGTATCTCTGATCAGCTTGAGGGGATACCGGTCCATAAAAGTGGTATAAGGCTTGATAAATACGGCTTCACTTGAAGGTGATTCACGGGTGGCAAAAGATGGCTCCAATCTGACCGCATGACTTATGCTATTCCAAAGATATAAGGTAAAGGGTTTTGATGATTTAGTGTTCGATACAGAATGAATAAAGCAATTGTAAATTGAATCTGAATAAATGTTATGGTCATTCAGAGTGTCGAGCAGTATTGCCTCTCCGGCCTTTTGCAACCATGCCTCACTGTAACAAAATAATAAAGAGAAGCTTAGTATCAATTTTCTCATTTATAAACATTTATTATCGTACAATACAATTTTTTTCCTTTGGCAATGGCTTCAGCAATTACCTTTTCTCCACTTTCGATTTTAACATTGGAAAAATTTTCATCCACTACTTCCTCTACTGTCCCGGTGCCAATTACATTTCTCCTCTTCAACATTTCTCCCTCGACATTCTCCTCAACCAGTTCAAAAATTTCAACTTGATCTTCTTCTTTTACTTTCGACTTGCGTCCCATAACTACCGTCAAATGTCTCAATTTTGAACCCGCGGGCTCAATGCCTTTTAATACAGTAAACTTTATTCCGAAGCATTCATTAACCAATTCGTGAAGGATGAGGCGCGTTTGATTATTAATATTCTTGATTCCCAGAAGATTGGACTCCAGTCTTTGTTCTTTGGTGCATTTAACATTTCCCCCAGCAATATCGTATATCCTGATGACTAAATTCTTCTTCTTCTCATAGTAAAGACTTTTGACCATGTAATCAACACCCTCACTTTTGCCCTGATCGACGATATAGCCATCTATGAATTCCTCTGATTTTTGAAGTTCTTTCTCCATATTGATGAGGCTCAGATTCTTTCTGTCGATCGCCACAAAATTCTTAAAGTTTGAAAAGAACTCAATACACGCATTTGGAACTTGTTGCAGTACTGCCGCGGAATTGTAATCACTCATCCCCGATGAAATGAAGAATTCAGAAGTATCCTTAACCAGATCAATACCCGCTATAGCTATCCGGCTTTGGGCTTGGGTTTGAGCTGCAAGTCTGTCGCGAATTCCACCGACGAGTAGTATCGCAAAAATTGAAATACTCAAATTAATTTTGGTCTTGTTTACCATATGTTCACTTCAAATTGAAGATTCACGATAAAGATAATAAACTTAATCAAGTCTCATTTTTTTGAACCTATGAATTACTAATCCCCTAAACCTTTTGGATTTCGGGATTCACAATACTAATTTAGTCGCGCGTAAGATGACATAAGATTCCTAATTTGCATTCGACTCATACCATTTACAATGGTCTACTTACTGGCTATTATTGCCTTAAGTTTTTTTAATAAAAACCTAAGGCAGAACTAACGAAATTGACCGTTGACTACTTACTATCAACTATTGACTACTTACTATTGATTTAGGTTACCATCCCAGCACCCATGCGAAGATCAATGGCGCTACGATCGTAGCATCACTCTCTACAATAAACTTGGGTGTGTGGATATCGAGTTTGCCCCACGTGATTTTTTCATTGGGGACTGCTCCGGAATAAGAGCCATAAGAAGTCGTGGAATCCGAGATCTGGCAGAAGTAAGACCAGAATGGTACGTCGTGCCATTCGAGGTCCTGGTACATCATCGGCACCACGCAAATCGGAAAGTCTCCGGCAATTCCACCACCGATCTGGAAAAATCCGACGCCCTTTCCTGCTGAGTTTTTGCGATACCAGTCAGATAAACTGACCATATATTCAATCCCGCTTTTCATGGTAGTCGCTTTGATCTCTCCTTTGATAACATAAGAGGCAAAGATGTTGCCCATCGTGCTGTCTTCCCAGCCCGGGCAGACGATTGGCAGATCTTTTTCAGCAGCGGCAATCATCCAGGAATGCTTCGGATCAATCTCATAATACTGCTCGAGTACGCCGCTGCGCAGCATGCGGTACATAAATTCATGTGGAAAAAAACGTTCGCCTTGATCATCTGCTTCTTTCCATAACTGATGGATATGTTTTTGGAGTCTTCTGAATGCTTCTTCTTCAGGAATACAGGTATCTGTGACCCGGTTGAGTCCTTTTTCAAGCAAATCCCACTCTTCCTGAGGCGTGAGATCTCTGTAATGTGGGATGCGTTTGTAATGACTGTGCGCGACAAGGTTCATCAGATCTTCTTCGAGATTGGCACCGGTGCAGGAGATGATATCTACCTTACCCTGCCGAATCATTTCTGCTAGTGAAACACCAAGTTCAGCGGTACTCATCGCTCCCGCCAGCGTGACCATCATCTTACCACCTTCTGTAAGGTGTGCTTCATATCCTTTGGCTGCATCGACCAGCGCTGCGGCATTGAAATGTCTGTAGTGGTGTTGGATAAATTGTGATATCGGACCTTTATTCATGATCAGTGGGTTCTGTTTTTTCTTTCAAAATAATACGCAAGCATTTTATAGTAAAGCTTGGCGGTCAAAAAGTCCGGCGCAGGATTATTGACATTGGGTGCAAGTTCCACAATATCAAATCCAACTACTTTCTTTCTGCTGAAAATCATGCGCAGATACTGCAACACCTGATACCATTCCATCCCACCGGGTTCCGGCGTACCGGTACTTGGCATCAGTGAAGAATCAAAAACATCCAGATCCAAAGTGATATACACGGTATCTGTCATTTTGCGGATGGATTCTTCCATCCAGTAATCATTATCCACGATGTTGTGCGCAAAATAGCATTTGCTTTCATCCAGATATTCCTTCTCACTGACATCCATACTGCGAATGCCGACCTGGATCAGATTGCAATTGCGCTGCGCTTCCGCAACGGCGCAGGCATGATTGTATTTACTTCCATGATAAGATTGCCTCAGATCAGTATGTGCATCCAGTTGCACGACTGTCAGGTTGGGATATTTCTCAGCATAAGCGCGCAATACGCCGATGCTAACGGAATGTTCTCCGCCAAAGAATGTAAGCAGCTTGCCCGTCTTTAGCAGATCCAGTGTCTTTTTATAAACCTTGCGAACCATTGCCTCCGGAGTATCCTTGGACACCGCGAGTGGGCGCTCCATGCTAACTCCATTGCGGTACGGCTCTGTGCCGGTCTCAATGTCGTAGAGTTCCATATTTTCAGAGGCATAGAGAAATGCTTTGAATCCTTTATCCGCACCCTTTCCCCAGGTGGATGTACCATCGTAAGGTATTGAAGTCAGAATGACAGAAGACTGCTTGGGATCTGCATATTTGGAGGGTATTCCTGCGTAAGTCTTGGTCTCAAGTTTGTATGTATTCTTCATAAGTAGTATTAAACGACTGCGAAGGGGTTATGGTTCCTAATTGTATCCTAATATTTTCAGCATGTCCTTGGCATTCTGTTCATCACTATATACCCAGTCAATGATGTTGCCATAGTCATCGCGATCGACAATAATATGCTTTGGTGAAGGGATCAGGCAATGTTTGATGCCACCATAACCGGACAATGCATCCTGATATGCTCCGGTATGAAAAAATCCCATATACAGAGGTTCTTTGTCTCGTCGGTCGTAGGAAGGCAGGAAGAGCTGCTGATTCTGCGCTTCTGAATTATAGTAATCCGAATTATCACAAGTAAGACCTCCGATATTGACACGACGATACTCATTGTGCCACTTATTAATCGGAAGCAGAATAAATCGTTCGGCAATGCCCCAGCTATCCGGAAGCGTATTCATGAGTGAGTTGTCAATCATGTACCACACCTCAGAATCATTTTGTTGTTTCTGTTCGAGGATTGAAAAGATTGAAGCGCCACTTTCGCCAACGGTATACTTGCCGAATTCGGTAAATATATCCGGATCATCAACACCTTCTTCTTCACAGGCTTCCTTGATGATCTTGACGATCTGCGAGATCATGTACTTGTAATCGTATTCAAATCCAAGAGAATTGCGAATAGGCAATCCCCCACCAATATTTATCGCCTTCAGCGTTGGAAATAGTTTCTTCAGTTCTACATAGGTCTTGATCCCCTTCTTCAACTCACCCCAGTAATATGTCGTGTCCTTGATGCCCGTGTCAACAAAAAAATGAAGCATGTACAATTCAAATTTCGACTTCTTCTTGAATTTTTCCTTGCAGAATTTTACGATGTCAGAACTTCGAATGCCCAGTCTGGAAGTGTAAAATTCAAAAGTGGGTTCTTCTTCGGTAGCCATGCGCACACCGATCTTGCACTTCTTGGTAATCATGCGCTCATAATAATCCAGCTCATAAATATTGTCCAGTACAGGAATTACATTCTTAAATCCACTGTTGATCAGACTTGAAATGTTGTGCAAATACTGTTTGGTCTTAAAGCCGTTGTTGACAATAATTCGATCCTTGTCGATCTTTCCATTCTTATACAGGCTCTGAATCAGATCGATATCAAAAGCTGATGAGGTCTCAAGCTGAACATCGTGCTGAAGCACTTCTTCCAATACATACGAGAAGTGGCAGCACTTGGTACAATAGCAGTAATAATACTTACCTTCGTACGATTCACTTTTCATGGATTTATTGAAAAGGTTCTTCGCCTTTTTAATTTGATCTCCGATCTTGGGCAGGTATGTCATCTTGAATGGCGTGCCATGCTTTTCAATCAAGTTCATAATCGGAATTCCATTGAAGATCAGTTCATCCTTTTCAAGATCAAAACCGTCCTGTGGAAAAAAGTACGTCTGGTCAATCAGATCAAAGTACCGGTTGTGCATAGTGAATTTATATTATTTTTTTAATTTTTGGAAAAAGCGACAGTGCCCTGCCATCGCCACAATTGGCCGCAAAGTCTTTACAGAAATGCAATAGCTTATTGTTTCTGTATCCGGACAAACCAGTCGGGATATACCACAGACACTTGAGGAGCAGTTGCTTCATTTTAATTTCGCGGCAAAATTACTCATCCCGGTCAAGTCCGTTGCAAATATCTTGCCACGAATGATGTCGAAAGATGTAAGTTTACACAGCCTAAAATCAAGGGTATGCCTTCTGGACTTTTCCGCAAAAAACCGATTCATAGCGTAAAAATTGATCACAACGAAGAACACCATTTGCACAAGGTCCTGAATGTGCGCGACCTGACAGCCCTGGGAATTGCCGCCATTGTAGGTGCCGGAATCTTCAGCACCATCGGTACCGCAGCCTACGAAGGAGGGCCCGGAGTGATTTTTCTTTTCATCTTTACAGCCATCGCCTGCAGTTTTGCAGCATTTTGTTATGCCGAATTTGCCAGTATATTGCCTGTGGCTGGCTCAGCGTATACCTATGCCTATGTTTCCTTTGGTGAACTGGTCGCCTGGATCATCGGATGGGCTCTGATCATGGAATATTCCGTTGGCAACATCACCGTGGCAATTTCGTGGAGTGACTATCTCTGTGGCTTTCTTTCCAACTTAAATATTCACGTACCCATGTGGATGCAAATGGACTGGTTTACCGCACATAAGGGCTTTGAAGAAGCCAGCGCAAGCATACAGTCCGGCAACGCTACATCTGCACTTCCCGAAAATCTTCGCGACGCGCTGGAGGCTTACAATACTGCACCCCGTCTGGGGTCCTTTCACCTGGTCGCTGACCTTCCGGCATTGCTCATCATTATCCTCATCACCTGGCTGGTCTACATTGGTATCCGCGAAAGCCGCAACGCAAGCAACATGATGGTGCTGGTCAAACTTTCGGTTGTGCTTCTGGTAATTCTGGTTGGCGCATTCTATGTTAATTCCGATCATTGGAGCCCGTTTGTCCCCAATGGTGTCGGTGGGATTCTGAAAGGTGTGTCTGCGGTCTTTTTCGCCTACATCGGCTTTGATGCCATCTCGACGACCGCTGAAGAATGTCAGAACCCGCAACGGGATTTGCCCCGCGGCATGATGTTTTCAATTATAATTTGCACCGCGCTCTATGTGATCGTAGCCCTCGTGCTGACCGGGATGGTAAGCTATAAGGAACTCAATGTGGGTGATCCTCTGGCTCATGTTTTTGAAAAGCTTCATTTGACCTGGCTCAGTGGCATTGTGGCACTCAGTGCCATTTTTGCGATGGCCAGTGTGTTGCTGGTCTTCCAGATCGGCCAACCCCGCATCTGGATGTCAATGAGCCGTGATGGCCTGCTGCCTTCTGTATTTTCACGACTGCATCCCAAATTTAAGACACCCTCATTCTCGACCATCGTAACCGGAATGGTCGTAGCCATACCGGCCCTTTTCCTCAACCTGACCACCGTAACCGATTTGTGTAGCATCGGCACACTCTTCGCTTTTGTATTGGTGTGCGGAGGTCTGCTCATCATTCATCACCGGCATTCGGATCTTCCGGCCTCGCGTTATAGAACACCTTACATCAACGCGCGTTATTTTCTTCCGGTGATCATCGCGACGATTTCCTTTGGAATCTACCGCTATGAACCTGATGCGGTCCAGCGCTTTTTGTCCAATCAAAAGGAAATTATTGATGTCGATGAAGTCATCCGCCAATGTGATTCAACACAGGTGCAGAACCTCAGCAATTTTTCAATGTATTACCACGGCAAGGAATGGGTAGCAGCCGGCGGTAGTCTTCAGTCTTACCTTAAGAGCCTGAGTACTGAAGAATTTAAAAAGACATTTAAAAAATACGGCATTAGCTATCCGAGCAGAATGGCGTATGACGCGAATCTCTTCTACAATAAAATACCGATGTGGATATGGCTTTGTTGTCTTGCCGTAATACTTGTCCTTAGCATAGTGTATGGCTTATCCTTAATACCGGTGCTCGGGGTCCTTTGCTGCTTGTATATGATGGCGCAGATTCCGCTTCACAACTGGATTGGATTTTCAGTCTGGCTGGTCGTTGGTCTGGTGATCTATTTTTCATACGGCTGGCGCAATAGTCGTTTGAGCAAGTCAGCATAGACGCCCTGCCATCTGAAGAAAAAGCGATATCATTTTTTCATAAAATCCCTTCCAGGGCTTCCATTCCGCTTCAAAATCAAAAGAACTGTTGTGCCAGATGATATGGGCATAACTTCCATGTGCGATGGCTTGTGACAGTAGTTGCCCGAGATCCTCCAGAGCAGCTTCAGGAGATAGCTTGAGGTATTGCTGCAGGCTGCGATCCATTGCGATCACAGGCATCATGATCAGTGTACCTATTCGTTCTTCTTCAATATCATAGAATGGATAAGGATGAGCCGTCCCGTTTCTGAAACCCGTATCGTCGGCATAAAGTTGACTGTAATCTCTGCGAATGCCCTGCCGCTCCAGGTGTCGGAAAGTTTCCGGTATTTCATAACGCAGATAATGTTGTCTGCTGTCCTCGATCCTCGCTCCGATGACCTGTTGCAGTCGAATGATCTCCTTGCTGAGCAGTCTCTCATCCACCATGGTTTGGTATGAAGGGTGGATCGCGATACGAGTCTGTGATGCCAGGCGGCGGAGCATTTTTTGGTAGGCTTTGGATAAAGGATCATGTGTGCTATCGATTGTCAGCATACTGCGATCCAGAATAAAAAAAATCAGCCTTGACCTGATCGATTCATCTGATAGTAAAAATTCATAGGTGTCAAATGGGTCTTTCGAAAATCCAAGATGCACCGATACGCGTTCAGCAAACTCGCTAAAATGCCCATTCAGCAAGGCTTTTAATGATCCTCCGAGAATCTTGTACCATGGCTTGTAAGCATACTTCCAGGGTTGATCAACATCAATGCCAACAGTCCATTGAAAATCATTTTTCTTTTTAAATCGGAGCTTGAATTTTGTCTGTACTGCTGCAATAAAATCTTCACACCACAAGTCTGCCAAGGGTCTTTTATAATCCCGGGAAGCATACCATACGGAAGCTGAAGCCGGAAATCGCCCATGACCATCGCGTTGAAGATTTTGCAGGGCTTCGCAACCCGTAAGCAACCAGAATACCGATGTAAAAAAATCGTATCCGAATGATCCCTCGATCTCATCGGCAAAAACAACCGGTATATTGCGTACGATTTTCCGTGCTGGCAAACCAACCGATGGAAGCTTCGTGAGTATTGCTTGATCCTTGATCCAAAGTGCCGAGCCGATGCTTTTTTGACCACTGTATTCTACAACAGGTCCGTCAATATCTCCGGCAGCTGCGCTGATTTTCACCAGTTCAAATGAGAGATCTTCGTAATGGATGGCAACAAAATTTAAAACATATTGCAGTCTGGGTGTAATCTCTGAACAAAAAATGCGTATGCAGGTCATCTGAATGGACAAAAATACCCTGAGAACCAGGAAATCGTTCTATCTTGACACGAATTATGGTTCCTAGAAAACTGATTTTGGTCTTTGGGTTGGTAATTTGCCTGACAACTGTCAGTAAAGGTCAGTCAGTTGAAATTCCCCAGACAGTTCGAAAAGGAGTCATATATAAAAAAGAAAGATCTTTTATTGCTGCCATTCAGACCAATGGCTACTATTTCGGATATTCACTCGGCAAGATTGACAAATACTATTTGACCAAGTATCTCTACTTTGACCTTGGACACCTGAAGGACAACCGAGAATCCAAAATCAATCAGTCTTACAGCACCAATGGTGTGCTGAGCAATTATATATATGCCAAACAGAATGACTTGTGGAACCTACGCGCAGGTCGGGGGTTTTTACGCTACTTTTCTGAAAAAACGCGTCGCAAGGGTGTTGCGGTAGGTCTTCGCTGCGAAGGTGGTCTGCTACTTGGTGTACTCAAACCCTACTATCTGCAAGTCAGAGACAAGGTCGACAATTATTACGCGATCAATGAAATCCGCTATTCATCGGACAATGCAGATGTTTTTTTGGATAAAAGCAGAATTATCGGCGCTTCTTCATTTGGGCGGGGGCTTACTGAGTTGCGTGTTGTGCCCGGAGGATTTGCCCGTATTGGGCTAAGTCTGGATTCTGGCGCTTTTGAAAAAATGGTACGCTCCATCAATACGGGCCTCAGCCTGGACATTTATTCTTCGCGGGTGCCGATACTGGCTGCCTCCAAGAACCGCTTCCTTTTTGTCAATTTCTTCCTCAATGTTCAGTTTGGGAAAAGACACTAAGCTTCTGGCAGTATACGGTATCGATCTCTTTTCTTTTACATATTCATTCGAACATCAGGCGCTTCTTCGTGTTGGATAAATGCTGCGGTAATAAATTAACATACTGCATATCAACTAACTTTGCACCATGCACGATCTTCCGCTTGTAGAACATCAGGAACAGCGCCCGAGAAAGCCGGACTGGTTGCGGGTCAAACTGCCTATTGGCGAGGAATATCGCAAGGTTCGTCGATTGGTTGATGACTACAAACTCAATACCATCTGTCAGAGTGGCAACTGCCCTAATATGGGTGAATGCTGGGGAGCCGGTACGGCCACTTTCATGATTCTTGGGGATGTCTGTACAAGGTCCTGTAGTTTCTGCGCCGTCAAGACCGGAAGGCCTAAAGAATATGACGAAGATGAGCCAAGGCGGGTTGCCGAGGCCATTCAGCTCATGGGGGTCAAACACGCGGTGATAACTTCAGTGAACCGGGATGAATTACCGGATTCCGGAGCTGAGATCTGGTATCAGACCGTAAGACGCACCAAGGAACTTTGTCCCGAGACTACCATTGAGACGCTGATCCCGGATGTCAAATCCCGTTGGCAGGCACTCGATAGAATGATTTCCGGAGGCCAGGAAGTGGTTTCCCACAATATGGAGACTGTCGAAAGACTGTATCGTCTGGTAAGACCACAGGCCCGGTATGAAAGGAGCCTGGAGCAGATTCAGCGAATAAAAAATTTCGGCAAGCGTACCAAGACCGGTCTTATGCTCGGACTTGGTGAGACCGAAGATGAATTGTCACGGACGATGGATGATCTCGTAAGTCATGGTTGTGATGTACTCACCCTTGGACAATATCTTCAACCTACTCGGCATCATCTGGAACTGGTTGAATTTATTCATCCGGACCGCTTTGCTGCTTACCGCGAAATGGGACTTTCCAAAGGATTCAAATATGTTGAGAGCGGCCCGCTGGTGCGTTCCAGTTACCATTCCGAGAGACATCTCTGAAGCTAGATTTATTTGATATTTTCTGCATCGGGATACAACATTCCAGGTCCCTGTCTGGTCATCTGTTAAATTGATGCCTTCGAAACGTTTTTACCTGACATTCTCTCGTTTGAGACAGGTTATCTTGTATCGCTACTTTTAAGAATGTTTCTAAAGGGGAGATCAGGAAATGCCAATATATTGTCATACAACAATCTTAATTTCAGAAGAATTATTTCATCAATATACCTAACCATAAAATTCAATTTGAACGCTGTAATTCCAAAACCTAAGCCGGCCTTATTCTCTATGGTTTTTAGGGGAAATGGCTTATCTTGCGGCCCTAATCTCATGATGTTCAGGGATTTCCCTGATATTTGTTCCGGCAGTTTTTTTGACTTTTGTGATCGAAAGACCAAAATCGATATGTTTAAAAATTTATTTATTTGTACCTCGCTCTTTATGTTAAGCTTGTCCGTTGTAACTGGACAAGCTGTCTATGTTGTCAATTCCAATAACGATATGGATGACGGCACCTGTAACGCGGCGCATTGCAGCCTTCGCGAAGCGATCAAAGCTTCGGAAGCTGACGGAAAATACAGTATTATCAATTTTAACATAGGCGCAGGCCCACAAGTGATCGTTCCAGCAGGCCCGCTTCCGGTGATCAATGCCGACAGTACAGATATCGGTATTCCTGCCGGCAACCCCAACAAGGTGACCATCAATTTCAGTTATCGTGATTTCGGTGGCGCTTCATTTTTACAGATCAATGGCAGCCATACCAATATCTTCGGACTGGAGTTCACCAATATGCTCTACAACAGCAAGAATGATCATATCATCAGACTAGGGGGTGCCGCCAATAATTCCCAGCTCTCCAGTATCGCGAGATGCGCATTCTATTTTGATAACTCTACCATACCAGGCACAGATCGCAAATCTATCGACGTAGCACAAGCCGATCAGGTGAGAATTGACTCCAATTATTTTGGAACGGACCTGGTTACATCAGGAATATTTGGCACGATCGGCTCGATACTTGTAGAGCCTTCGATGGATGGAAAAAATTTCAGTATTCGCAATAACTATTTTGTAACGCGCAAAGACAATATCGTCGCTCAGGGAGGAACAGGTTTGATCGATGGTAATCTATTTGGTGCCTATGATACATCCAAGTCACTCAATTTTCTTGATCCTGACAATGCCGTCTTGCTGAGCGGTGGTACCAACTATACCGTCAGTAATAATTTTTTCTTTGGTCAACTAATCAGCGGTATTGAAGCAACCAATCTCAATGGCCTCAATACCATCTCGAAGAACCGGTTCTACTCCGGAAAAGCAGATATTCTGCTAACCGGCAACAGCAATTCAACGCTTGGCATTGTGCAGAATTACGCGCGCAACGGGGGTAGTTTTATTCAAGTCAACATGAAAGGCTCGTATTCGCTCAACATCGACAACAACGACATCATGCAGTACGATAATTTCTACGCCAATGTGCTCGACCCAACCATCAATCTCGCTTCGTACAACAACAATCTCATCCGATGCATTAGCAATTCTGTCGTCTTTCTGGATAACAGCAATGCACCCAAACCCAATGCCCCAGTCATCACCGGTGTAAATAAAAATCAAATCGTCGGTACCGCTGACCCGAATATGTTCGTAGCGGTCTATGCCAACCCGAATACCGGTTGTGTCAAACCCAATACCAGTTGTCAGGGCGGTGCGCTGCTCGGGATTGCACAGGCCAACGCAGTTGGAAGCTGGATGCTGAATGCAGCCTACCCAAATAAAAACACGATTTCAGCATATCAGTATCGCTTAGGTACCGCATACAATATCTATTCAGAGTTTTCTCAGTGCTATACATGTAACGCACCTTATAAGGAATCATTTACACCGCCACTGTGTTCTGGTAGCACGGTAACTTATCGCGGAAAAACTTACGGCGCTTCGAATCCTTACGATTCCGTCGTAATAAAGGGCGACGGGGTGAGCATCTGCGATTCAACTTTTGTCGTCAACCTCAATATCAAGAATGCGACGCGCGAAGTACGCAACGTCAACATTTGCTATAATCAGTCTGCTACGTTCTGCAATGTGACGCTCAGTAAAAACAAACTGATCGATTCGTGCAAACTTCAATCCGTCAACGGTTGTGATAGTACGATCGTATTTGTTGGAACGGAACGAGGCTATTCAACTTTTAATTCGACGATCTGCTCCAATGCTTCAATTACGATTGGTTCGGTGACATTTGATATCAACAAGACACAGGGTCAGGTGATTATTCCGGGAGGCTCTGCTTTTGGCTGTGACAGCATCGTCGATGTGAACCTGACAGTCAAGAATTATGCAGAAAACAACATCTTCAGAACGCTGTGTCCGGGTTCTTCCATTACTGTCAAAGGTACAGTGTACAATGCAGCGAATCCGAAAGGCACCGAGACATTCCCGAATGGCTCATCAACTGGTTGTGACAGTATCGTCAATATTGATTTGAAGTTCTCCAATCCTGTGGACAGTAAATCATATTCTATCTGTGTTGGTGACAGCGTCCTTATTCCCAGCACTGGAAAATATATTAGTGCCAATAAACCATTGGATACATTGCTGCTGCCTGGAGGATCTTATCTGGGCTGCGACAGCTTTGTGTACATACGAGTACAGGCGATGCCAAACAGTATAGGTAATTTTCAGCAATCTATATGCAGGACCGATACGCTGAGACTGGGAGGACAGATCTTTCATGCAGGAAAAACCATTGGTTCATTTCTGATTGCAAACGGGTCTTCCAATGGATGTGACTCCACCGTACAGGTTTCCCTCTCCGTTCTGCCAGATGCGATTGGCAGACTCGATACATTTACTTGTATGGGTAGTTCGCTGAATATTTATGGTAGTATTTTCAGTGAGACCAGACCCGATGGAACCATCAAGGCCCCGATCAGAAGTTTCCGCGGATGTGATACCTTCATCATGGTATTCGTTAGCTTTATTCCCGAAAAAACATCTGTATTCAATCCGGTAATCTGCAGAAACAGTTCTGTGACTGTTGGCAATCAGGTTTTTACAGCCGCAAATCCGACGGGTGTCGTTCGGTTATCAAGACCCGCTTCGCAAGGTTGTGATTCCGTGATTATGGTTTCGGTAGCCATTGCTCCGCCAATCAGCACAACCTTTAACAAAAGTGATCTGAAGTGTAATGCGCCGAATTCAGGAAGCTTTACATTAAACAGCATCATTGCTGGTGATGGCACCAAAATCAAAGTTTCACTGGACAATGGTGCTGAAAGAGATTACATACCGGATCTGCTGTATGACAAACTTTCGCATGGTGTGCATACTATTCGCATCAAGGATGTGTATGGATGCGATACCGTTTTTGCCTTCCGGATTGACAGTGTACAGGACCTAAGTCTGAGTTTACCTGGGGACACTACGATCAATCAGGGATCATCCGTCACTATAAATTCAACACAGAATTTTATTCCTGCCAGGATTACCTGGACACCTTCGACGTATCTGAGTTGTGATAATTGCCTGAATCCTGTGTCTATTCCTGATGCAGATATCACGTATACGCTGACGCTCGAAGATGACAACGGCTGCAGCATCAGTGACTATATGACCATTCGCGTCAAAGTCGATGAAGCAGATATTTACATGCCAAACATTTTTTCACCCAACGGAGATAATCTCAATGATATCGTTACTCCTGAATTCAGGTTTCCGACGCGAACCAAAGTCAATGTCTACCGAATTTTTGACCGGTGGGGAAGTCTTGTTTATGAAAGGCTCGATGGCGGATACGGAGAGAAATTTGGTTGGGATGGCCGCTTTCATGGCCGCGATCTGAATCCAGGTGTGTATACCTACGCGATTCAGTATGAATCCATCAACAAGGAACCCCAATGGAGATTCGGCGATATCAATTTGATACGCTAAGACTTATCAGAAATTCAAATTATGAACGAAATACTACTTTCTTCTCATTCCTGGCTCCGCTGGATTGTATTACTACTTTTTTTTGCGGTGATTGCAAGGTCATTTTCCGGTTATCGCTCTGGCAGAATTTACGATGCGCTGGACAAGCGATGGAATACACTGCTGCTCGCATCAGTACATACGCAGGCCTTACTTGGACTGATACTTTATTTCACCTCCGATATGATGCGCAATATTTTTGCTGATTTCGGTGGATCAATGAAAAATTCCGACTCGAGATTTTGGTCCGTAGAACACATCACCGTCATGCTGATCTCGGTGATACTAACGCAGGTCGGAAGTATTCGTGTCAGAAAACAAATCGATGACCGCAGCAAATTCAGAACGGCCTATATTTATTATGGCATTGCCCTATTGCTGATCCTGCTTATGATACCCTGGGGTATCTGGAATGCAGAACGACCTCTTTTCAGAATGTAATATCGGTTATGGTCCTTCGGATTCTTCTTTCTGCTACTGTACTGATACTTTCCTTATTGATGTCAGATGCGGATGCGCAGCGGGTGCTTGAAGTAGGTCCGGGAAAAACTTACAGCGATCCACAGGCTGCACTGCTCCAGGCTGTGGCCGGTGATACCGTCAGACTTTTTCCTGCATCCTACACCGGAAATTATTATGTAAGCAATATACATGGCCGACCCGGAGCATGGATTACATTCGAAGGAACCGACAGATCTTCAGTGATTCTACGCGGTACGCAATCAATTCAGATGAGCGAAATCAGCTACGTACACATACGTCGTATGACCATTCGCGGACAGTCCGCCAACGGTATGAACATCGACGATGGTGGCACTTTTGAGACTCCATCGCACCATATTCGCTTTGAAGAACTTTCATTCGAGGACATGAATGCGACGGGCAATAATGACATGCTCAAACTCAGTGGTATTGACACCTTTGAGGTTCATCAATGTACATTTATCAATGGTTCTGCCGGCGGATCAGGCATTGACATGGTGGGTTGCCACGAAGGACAGATTCATCACTCGCGTTTTGTCAATCAAGGCAACAGCATACAGGTTAAGGGAGGATGCCGGTTTGTCACCATCGACAAAAACGACTTCATCAATGGTGGTGATCGGACGCTCAATCTCGGTGGCAGCACCGGTATTGCTTACTTCAGACCTGCCGGAATTAATTATGAAGCGGCCGATCTGCTCGTGCATTCAAATTATTTTTCGGGATCACAGGCTCCGGTAGCCTTTGTCGGAAGCCGTCGTGTGCAGGTCAGCAACAATACGTTCTACAATCCAACCAAATGGATATTCAGAATATTACAGGAAAGTCAGGACACCAGTTTCTTTCTGAGTTGCGCCAACAATATTTTCAGTAATAACATAGTCTATGCCCAGAGCGTAGACCCTACAGTCAACATTGGGCCATACACATCATCTGCCACCTTCGACATTCGCAATAATCTGTGGTACAGCGCACGCAATTTGGGTTGGCGGGGACCCGCACTGCCGGTAACCGAGACCAACGGTCAGTATGCCCTCAACCCGATGCTGGAAGATATTGCCAATGGGCTGATCCGTCCGGCCGCTCAGTCACCGGTTCGTGGTAAAGGGCAGTACTACCGCGCAATCATTGAAGATCACTACAATCAGAAATACAATAATCCGCCCAGTATCGGAGCCGTCGAATTCCAAATTGCTTCGGCAAACAGGGAAGAACAAAATAGTGTGTGTGCGATTTATCCGATGCCATGTCATGATCACATCATGATTCCTTGCGTGTCGCCACCATTCCGGTATCGGCTCTTCAATCTATATGGTCAGCAACTCATGGATGGCATTTCAAACAACGAAACCGTAATGCTACCCGCTCTTCCGGCCGGAATGTACCAGCTTCTGATTGAAGGTCCAACAACTGTAAGTCCACAGCGGATAATAGTCTATTGACCCTGAATACCGTTCGGTTATTTAGAAAAGGAGTTGCAATATCTGCCATTTGCAAGTCAGGTTGTTTCGCCCGTGGCGCTGTGATGTGCGAATTGGATTGCACTAAAACATTTCATTACTTTTGCCCCTGAATATGAAAAGGAACCTTCTCCTGACCTTCGGTATCATTCTAATGGTACTGATACTCGATCAAACCCTCAAGATATGGGTCAAGACCCATATGCAGCAGGGTGATGAATTTTTGTTGTTTGGCCAGTCGTGGGCGCGGATACACTTTATTGAGAATGAGGGTATGGCATTTGGACTAAACCTGGGAGGTGCGACCGGTAAGTTGCTGCTCAGTACTTTCAGGATTCTGGCGATTGGCTTTCTGGGCTACCTGCTGGCAGGCATGATTCGTCACGGGGAGAGAGTGGGTATGGTGATCTCCTTTGCACTGATACTGGCCGGGGCGATTGGCAATATGATCGACAGTGCTTTTTATGGAATAATCTTCAGTAACTCATCTTACCATGGTGGTCTTGCCGAACTGTTTCCTCCGGAAGGCGGCTATGCGCCTTTCCTGATGGGACGGGTGGTAGATATGTTCTACTTTCCGATGGTTGAGTCAACTTTTCCAACGTGGTTTCCGGTCTGGGGTGGCGAGGAGTTCGAGTTTTTCCGCCATATCTTCAATGTTGCAGATTCCTCCATATTCTGCGGTATCGTCTTGTTCTTTGTATTTTACAGGGGACGACATCCCCACAAAGTTGAAGTCGATAATCATGGTGAAGGCTCTTCTGAAGCCACGGTGTAAGCCCGGTCCAGCCTTACTAAAGTGTATGTCGGTGACGACAGATGCCTTTCCCTTTGGGAGGGAAGATCACACTTCGTATGGCTAAATAATTGCTTACTTGGAAACGGCCAGGAAATTGTTGACCGCGCGTTCAGCTCTTCCAAGACAATCGTAATTGAGCTTGCACTGAACATACTTTCCGGTCTTTTCCGTCTGGATGACACCGGCCAGCCTGAGAATGCTGAGGTGCTGAGATGTGACGGACTGCTCAATATCCAGGGCATTGTAAATCTTATTGACATTTACAGATCCCTGTTTATCAATGAATTCCAGAATTTTCAGTCTGAGAGGATGTGCCAACGCCCGCATTAGTTCACAGGCGTAGTCTAGCTTGACGCTATTAAACGATACCTTAGTATTCATTGTCAGAATTCTTATTTTGAGTTCGTAGTTACCTTAACGGACACAAATATCTAAAGACTTCTGATATATATAAATAAAATATTAAAAAAAATTTCTATTTGTTAAGGACTATCAGTAAAAGAGTAATGCAGTGTAATAAATCTTAATACGAGTAAGGCGAGAGGTTTACCCCTTTAGCCCGCCAATTCCTCAACCAGCTTGGAAATCTGGTTAAGCCTGTCCAGGTCTAAGGAATAGTAAATGAACTTGCCTTGTCGCTCCGTGGCTACCACGCCCGCACGCCTAAGAATTGCAAGGTGCTGACTCGCAACAGATTGCTCTAATCTCAGCTTGATGTAGATGTCGGTCACCGTCATCTTGTCCTGTTCCTCCAGCAGGTCAATAACCCTCTGACGAAGTTTGTGATTGACTGCTCTAAGTACCAGAACCGCCTTTCTGAGGTCGGAGTAATCCAGTTGGATATCTTTACCCCCCTTCTTAAGTGTAATCGTTTCGTTCTTTTTATTCCTCATGTTACAGAATTTATAAAATGTGCAATAACAGTAAGGATAAAAACAACTTCTGTGCCAAAAATCAATCCCTGGTGGTCAGGAGCTCGTTTTTTGCAAAATTATTGACACATTATATTCTGTGACATATATAACAACGTAACGTTCAGCTTTATTACCGCAAGCTATGTTAATTATTTCTTAGCAGTAGTAATATGAGGATCTGAAAAATAAATTGGCTTTAATTTGGTTAAATCGCAGAATATTTTATCTAAATAATACTTATTAGCCAATTTTATATGATTAATTGAAGAATTTTTATAAAATTTAAAATTATTAAATTCTTTAGTCAATTCTGAGGAAGGTCCTGGTTCAAGAATCACCATAGAAATGCCCGGAATGTCTCCAGCTGCCTGAAAAACATCTTCCAGGCCGATTGTCAAATGACTTAGTTGCTTTAGGTTCTGATCGAACAGGAAAGTAGCCCAACGGTCTGCCCGGGCATGAAAAGCAACGATGATATGGCCTTCCTTAATTTCCGCAAAGTCGGCCATCAAAATTGGACGTGATATGCCAATGAGCGGAATTTCCAGTGCAGCAGCCATTCCTTGTGCCAGTGCCAGTGAGGATCGCAGTGAAGTGTAGGATCCGGGACCCAGGTTAACACTGATGGCATCTAAGCTGGATACAACCCAGCCGGCTTCCTTCAGCAAGCTTTCAATTGCCGGTGCAAGAAATGCAGAAACGTCCGTATCACCCTGAATGGGTCCTCTCACAAGCTCTCCATCAGAAGACAGGCATACCGAACCTTCACGTCCTGCATAGTCAATATGAAGAAATCTGGGCAAATCAGCCTTTTTTCGCCAAAATCCGGTTGTACTCCGCCGGAGACTTCAACACTTCCGCGGCTTTCTTGATGAGGGGATCATACTGGAGGCGATTTAAAAGCCTTCCCGACTCGTATCCGGTGCGGCTCACAATCTCTTCTTCCAGCACGTGGGTAATAAGCTCTTTATGGACCCGTATGCCCTCCCATTGATCCTGGTCGAGCTTGTTTTTTAAGCGATCAATTTCCTGGTTGAAATCCTGGCGCTTCTGCCGGCCGAGCTCTTCGGCAAACAGATTTAGCTTTTTCTCCAGTGCCGAACTATCTTCAAATGAATTTTTCTTTAGGTAATTGACAAAATCATCAAAATCCGTGAATTTGTAGGTCTTGGGGTCATGTTCTTCTGAATGCGCAAGGCAATACCCGGTAACGTAGTTAAATATCCAGTTACCGTCCATAAGTTTTTGAACGATTTCGGGATATTCCGTCTCTTTCATTTCGATATCCGGTTGCACACCTCCTCCATCATACACTGTACGACCGTTTTTGGTCTTGAATGCAGACCTCAGGCTGTCCGGAAGGTGAACCCTGACGCCGTTTTCATATTTGACACTCTGAATACATCGTCCGGAAGGTATGTAGTATTTGGCCGTAGTAAACTTTACCCTGGAATTGTAACCCGTCTCCTTGGTATTCTGAACCAGACCTTTTCCATAGGACAATTGACCAATCAGTACGGCCCTATCCAGATCCTGCATGGTGCCGCTGACGATCTCTGAAGCGGATGCTGAATTTTTGTTGATCAACACGACGAGTGGAATATTCTCATCGACGGCTGGCGTTATGGTCTTATAGCTGGCATTGTACTCTTTCTCTTTGCCCCGCGTGCTGACGATCAGGTTGCCACCTGGAACAAAAGTATTGCATACTTGTACTGCCTCTCCCAGGAGGCCTCCACCATTTTCCCGAAGATCAAAAATGATACCCTTAAGTCCCGGATTTTCATTTTTAAGCTTGTTCACAGCACTCTGTACGTTGCGGCCCGCATTTTCAGTAAACGTGGTGAGAATGACATAGCCTATCTCGGAATCCACCATGCCGGAATACGGCACATTGGGTATATTGACTTCATCGCGAACCAG
This sequence comes from Saprospiraceae bacterium, assembly GCA_019694255.1. Classification (GTDB taxonomy): domain Bacteria; phylum Bacteroidota; class Bacteroidia; order Chitinophagales; family Saprospiraceae; genus Vicinibacter. The sequence continues at coordinate 12,245 of JAIBCI010000059.1, read as the reverse complement.
TTTGATGTTCTGCTTTTCCTTGCTGCCTGGTCTGAGCACCGTCACGGTGACCTCGCTCTTAGGAATCCCTCTCATGATCTGATACAGATCCTCCGCCTGCTTGTCTTTGGCATCCAGGCCATTGACCGCCAGGATCTGATCCCCAACCCTGAGTCCCGCCTTAAAAGCCGGATAATCTTTATAGACCTCAGTGATCACAACATAATTCCCCATTTTTTTGCCTTTGGCACCAATTCCATTATACTTTCCCTCCGTCGACAGCCGGTAATCTTCGACCTGGGCTTCTGAAAAATAATTGGTGAAGGGGTCCAGGGAGGCCAGCATAGCATCAATGCCCGTCTTCATCAGTTTGGAAGGATCCGTACCGTCCACATAGCTCGCATTGACTTCCTTGTAGACATTGGTAAAAATCTCAATGTTCTTGATAATCTCAAAGTACTTGTCCTGATCAACAGTTGCGGCCACACCAAGCAGGATGGCGGTTATGAGACCCAGAATGGCTGTTCTTTTCTTTGGCATGCGCATGGAAATTACATCAATAGCATACAAACGGGGGCCTGATATGTTTAGTGTAGTGCTAAAAGGAAATCTGCAAATACCCCATGTGGATTGCAATACCGAATACCTAAAACTTATTTATGACAAACTTCAATGTCTTGGTGCTTTTTTCTTAATTGCTTAAAGGATAATTATCTCATTACAGGATTGAACTCTGTTCTTCGATTCATCGAACGACCCGCCGAGGTCTTGTTATCACCGATCGGTATGGTGTCTCCAAATCCCTGGGTTATTAACCGGGTGGCGCTAATACCTTTTTTGATGAGATAGTCAGCGCATACACTGGCACGTTTTTCAGATAGTTGCTTACCACCTGTACCTGCTTCGATATTGTCGGTGTGCCCTTCGATTGATAGCTTCATCTCAGGATAATTCAGCAATACCTGATAAATCGCATCCAGGCTCTGGATTGAAAGTTCTGAAATGGCAGCGGTTCCTGTCTCGAACTGGATTGATTTTATAGCAACTTCAATTGCTTTTTTTTCTTCCGGCGCGGTCTCAGGACAGCCTGCATTAGAGGCTTTACCCGGCGCTTCAGGACATTTGTCGTACTTATCGGCAACACCGTCCCTATCCCTGTCTGGGCAACCCCTGACAGTACCGGCCTGTGATGGACACTGGTCATCGACGTCATAAACACCGTCCTGGTCTGTATCGGCAGGGCAACCCATATTGGCAGCAACGCCGGCAAGCGAAATACATCGGTCATCCTTGTCGGCTATGCCGTCACCATCTCGATCCGGACAGCCCTTAACTGTTCCGAATACTTCCGGGCACAGATCTTTTTTGTCCGGAAAGCCGTCCATATCTATATCCTTTGGCTGACGCCCAAGACTGATCTTTAATCCAAAGGCATGTTGCCAGTTATCTAAACCATTTTTGAACGCAAACCTGTAATCTGTCTGAAAGGTAAAGCAGGCAAACTTGTTCAATTTTACATCAACTCCAATTCCGACCGGAGCTTGCATATAGAGATACTTAACATTGTGTGTTGCTCCGCCTATACCGGCATATGCAAATGGAGCGAAAAGCCTTCCTCTCAATAAATGCAGACTGATTAATGCATCCATACCGCTGTAGAATTCGTTTGCGGTGTATCCGGTTACTTCCTTCAATGTGGTTGAGTATATCGGAAAATGAGCCAAACCCATTCTTATCGGAATGTCCAAAGAAAAGTGTTGGCTGAAGTTATTAGAATAACCAAGTTCAATGGCAGGACTTAGATTCCTAAAGACCCCTTTTTGATCATTATTCGGAGCCTTATAGTTATTGAAGACGGATTTAAAGGTTAGCATTCGTTTTAGCAAGTCCTGCGCCGATGCCCTGCCAGTTAGACATAATAACCACAGGATGTTGATCAGCATTATTTTCATATTTACTAAAAATTTGTCGATAGAAGTATTAGCATCGCAATTGAATCAATTTACCTGTTAACTGTAACAAAATTAAGAGATTAACATGTTTTTCAATACCAAAACTTGGTTACCAATCAAATCAAGTGACAAGCACTTTACTTCTTTATAATTGATCTTCTTACAACGTTGCAAATATCCAATAGTTGGAATTTCCTGGCTGAGAAAATCTGATTTTGTGTTGCTACTTCGCCAACTTGAAATCAAATTATCTTAACAGTAAACTGAATTGTCCTAAAAGATTTGCGATCCAAATTCAATCCAGCGAAATTCTGCATTCAAATCATCATTATTTCAACAGCAATTTTCAGAAATAGTAATTTACTGAAAGGATTCCATCCGTAATGAGCGAATGATGTCAGATGATTTGTTGTAAAGCAGTACACCAGCTACTTTTTTAGAAAAGTAAGATGAACCGCTCTCGGTGAATCCGGTAGAATCAATTTGTGCAAATTATTTTGAAAAAGGCATTTTGAGCAAGCGCCATATCGTTTGATCGTTAGCACCTCTGAACCGGTCGAGTCCAAATTTAATTTTCTCAATGTTTACTTTTCCGCCGGTACCAAACATACGGTCCCATATACTGAACAAGCAACCATAGTGCGAATCCGTCTCAGGCTGATAGCTGCTGTGATGTACGCGATGCCAGTCTGGCGTGGACATCAGAAGGCTTCCGAATCTTTCGAACCAACCAGGAAACTTTATATTTGAATGATTAAGAACAAACCATGGCAGCGCCAGTGTAAAATAAAAAATGAAGCTCGCAATGGACACTCCAAGCAGGGGCAAAATAACAGCCTGAACAGCCAACTGGAGCAATAGTTCCAGGGGATGAAGCCGCAGACTACTGGTGGAATCCATCTCGGTATCGGCATGATGAATTCTATGGATGCGCCAGAGCAGAGGCACCTTATGCATTATGACATGTAGTACATAACTGGTGAAGTCTATCAGAAATACACCGATGACAATCGCTAGGGGCGTTGTCCCCAAAACACGGTGCAGTAGTCCAAAATGATTGTTTTCGGACCAGATGATCGGAATGGCAATCAGTCCTCCGACGACGGCATTGATGACAAAAGCCATTGCAATCATACCGATGTTATTCCACCGCTGTTTTCCGCGACCCATGCCATGTTCAAAATAGGGCAGGTATTTTTCTATCGTCATAAAAACAGCGAGACTCACAATGATTAAGACGGGTGTCAGGTTGTTGAGTGTATCCAGTAATTGTTGCATAACGAATTGGTTTTTTTAATTGAAAAATTGAATTGACAGGGCAAATCTGCGCAGTTCCAATGCGCCGTGCGCCTTTGCCGATAGTTCAGGACGTCCGGATTTAACGGCACAGGTCTGTTTTTGTCGGCGGATCAGTGGTGACCTATTGTCAGCGGCCAGTCATAGAATATTTATATTGAGAAGGAGTCATTCCGGTGACTCTTTTAAATACGGAATTAAAGGCTGCCTTGGAATTAAAGCCACTTTCCAACGCAATGGCCAGCAGCGAGAGATGGCCATTTGCCGGATTCACAATCGCCGTTTTGAAGTACGCCACCCGTTGACTGTTGATAAAGTCGAAGAAGGTCTGCCCTTTATGTTGATTCAAAAGTTGGGAGGCCTGATGGGCGGGAATACCCAGACGTTGGCTAAGCTCTAATAGGGTAAGTTCGGGATCCAGAAATAACTTTTCTTCTGACATGAGTCTGTCCAATTCACAGATCAGTACCGGCGCCTTGTCTTCATTGAGTCCTGATTTGCCATACTTGACCGGAATCCTGATGATCGCCGGTTCATCGGTAGACTCCACTACCTGTGCCGGCAGGTCATTAAAAATCTCAGGTTGCCGGAGCGCCCGATATCCCATTACATAAATAACAAATGAAAACATCAGGTTGGAGATGGTATCTGCTCTGGCTATGTCAAACATGGACATCAGAATGCATATGAAAAAAGTTGATACGCCAGCCATTAAAAAATGTCTGACCCATATTAAGGACCGGTTGACGGTATTGGAATAGAGCTGTCTGATATGGCGTTCATGTCGCGTGACCGTCAAAATAGTCGCGATGATGTATATTGAATTCACCGCGGTTGAGAATATAAAATTTATTTTCCAGAGCATCGGAAAACCAGCGTAACTGGCCTCCATCGCTGTTTTCTTTTGGTCGACAGGGAGCAAGTAGAATGGCGTCAAAATAATCAGTGATACCAGAGCAGGCAAAAGATGAAGCCATTGCCATCCAACGAACCGGTAATCCTTTTCAGTCAATTCCTTGACATAGAGGTAGAGCATAAATCCCATCGCAGTGCCCAATGGAGCACTGACAAGACCCAAATGAGGATAAATCAACACCACCCTTTGATCATAAAGCACTGTCCCGATCATGCTCAGTGAAAACAAAATCAGAAATGAACCCAGCCAACGGTAAGCTCTTCGGTTACTTTTGGCCCAACCAAATAAGATCAAACTAAAAAAAATACCCTGCCCCGCTCCCAGCAGCAGCAATATGGAGGCTATATTATTAAAATCCGCCATGACACTAATCCCACCCTAAAGATCAAATAAATTTTTGTATCCTAAAAACCAAATTCAATAATCATCAATGATCGTTTCAGGCTGAGACTAAAATTGAAATGATTTTTATAAGCGAAGCGCAAGGGTATTTATTTTATTTCTCAAACATTGATTCTCAAAATCATTTTTTTCGATTCACCTATATACAGAAAACAACATAGAATGTAAGCGTTTAGTATCGAAAAGTTAATTTGAATTGAACCTTTAGTTTCCCAATCATATGTAAAACACATATTAATGTTGGTCAATAATAATTCTGATACGATACTTTGACTGAATAAAGGATTTGTTTGATAACCAATGAACAAATTAAAATATTGATGCAATAATAACTTTTCTATTTCTCAGAATAAACATCAGCAATCCGTCCCGAACAGTCCGTCCGACTACTGGCAATTGTTTAATTTTACCGCTCAATACAATTCAATGCGAAGCGTACTTTACCCTATCCCATAATTGAGTCAATGTCCGAGAAAGAAGCTAACAAAAAAAATCCACCTGCACGCATTCATGCCGTGCTGATCGGGTATCTGAGTACTGCCCTCAAAGAAGTATTTGAGGAAGGAAAGTACGCGGATAGGGTACTGGAAAAGACCTTTCGCAGCAACCGCGTGCTCGGCGCCAGAGACAGGGCCTTTATCGCAACCTCATTCTATGATATTGTGCGATATTACCGGCGACTGGCCTACGCTGCAGGAGATAACCATGACTGGCTGCGGATCATCTCTATTTACCTGTTGACCAACGGCATTTCGCGCGAACCATGGATGTCCACCACAGATAATGACTGGCCCGAAATTCAGCAAAGATTGAATGAAGCAGAACGCCAAAGGTCTTTGCATGAATCCGTGCCCGACGAACTGGATCATTATTGCGAACAGCAACTCGGCGCACGCTGGTCGACAGAACTGCATTCGCTCAACGAGAGGCCTCCGGTGATCCTTCGGACCAATACCCTCAAATTGTCACGCGACAAACTCATCCAACGACTTCGCGAATCCGGAATCGAATGTACCGCCGTAGAAGGCAGCTCCACAGCCATTGAGGTTCATTCTACCAAAAGCCTGTTTACCACCGATTTTTTCAAATCGGGATTTTTTGAAATGCAGGACAGTGCCTCGCAGAAAGTTGCCGAAATGCTGGCTCCTCAGCCAGGTATGAAGGTCATCGATGCCTGCGCTGGCGCGGGTGGCAAGTCACTCCACTTGGCCGCCCTAATGCAAAATAAAGGCCGTATCATCGCTCTCGATACCGAAGAATGGAAACTCGCAGAACTTAAAAAACGCGCGCGGCGGAATGATGTACAAATTATCGAGACACGCGTCATCGACTCCTCCAAAGTGATCAAGAGACTTGAAGCCTCTGCAGACCGGGTATTGCTCGATGTGCCCTGCAGCGGCATCGGCGTATGGCGACGCAACCCCGACGCCAAATACAAGATGGATCCTGAACGCATTGTTCGTATCATGGATCAGCAGCGCGAGATCCTTCGACAGTACAGCCGCATGGTGAAGCCCGGAGGACAACTCATCTATGCGACCTGCAGTATCCTCCCTGGTGAAAACCAGCAACAGATCGATACTTTCCTGGCAGAGCATCCCGAATTCAAACTCGCTCAAAGCATCAGCCTCTGGCCCTCCGAACACGGTACAGACGGTTTTTTTATTGCGAAAATGAATAGAGTTATGAACTATGAATGATGAAGTCGCGAGTCGCGAGTTGGGAGTCGCGAGTTATAAAGGAACTATGTATGATGAAGTCGTGAGTCGCGAGTCGTCAGTCGCGAGTCATAAAGGAATTATATATGATCAAGTCGCGAGTCGCGAGTCGCTAGGTTTTCGCTGTGCTCGAAGAATATTCATAATTCTATTTTATGGGTAATCAACGTACTTGACTATTGACTACTTACTCTTTACTCTTATTGTGAGTCGCGAGTCGGGAGTCGCGAGGATTTCGCTGTGCTCGAAGAATATTCATAATTCTATTTTATGGGTAATCAACGTACTTGGCTATTGACTACTTACTCTTTACTCTTATTGTGAGTCGCGAGTCGCGAGGTTTTCGCTGTGCTCGAAGAATTTTCATAATTCTATTTTATGAGTAATCAACGTACTTGGCTATTGACTACTTACTCTTTACTCTTATTGTGAGTCGCGAGTCGGGAGTCGCGAGGATTTCGCTGTGCTCGAAGAATATTCATAATTCTATTTTATGGGTAATCAACGTACTTGGCTATTGACTACTTACTCTTTACTCTTATTGTGAGTCGCGAGTCGCGAGGTTTTCGCTGTGCTCGAAGAATTTTCATAATTCTATTTTATGAGTAATCAACGTACTTGACTATTGACTACTTACTCTTTACTCTTATTGTGAGTCGGGAGTCGCGAGGTTTTCGCTGTGCTCGAAGAATATTCATAATTCTATTTTATGGGTAATCAACGTACTTGGCTATTGACTACTTACTCTTTACTCTTATTGTGAGTCGGGAGTCGCGAGGATTTCGCTGTGCTCGAAGAATATTCATAATTCTATTTTATGGGTAATCAACGTACTTGGCTATTGACTACTTACTCTTTACTCTTATTGTGAGTCGGGAGTCGCGAGGATTTCGCTGTGCTCGAAGAATATTCATAATTCTATTTTATGGGTAATCAACGTACTTGGCTATTGACTACTTACTGCTTACTATTATTGAGAGTCTGTCCCGTGGTCAACTTATTTCAGGCTAGGACAAATTATCGAAGATCCTCTAAATAATTAGGATTTCGCTTAGCACAATAAGACATTGTCAGTTCAACTTGAGGTACACGCAACGAACATGATGAAAGTCTTACAATTCATAACTCATAATTCATACTTCCACAAGGACTTACTCCACCAGAACTTTTTCTGACTTGTGAAAACCAGATTCGTTATGAAATTCAATAAAGTAAATTCCTGATTTTAATGCTGGGTGAATTTCGGTATGAGCTTCCATTATTTTCGTACTTAGTATTTTCCGACCGGTTATCTCATACATATCGAACCAAACACCCTGGTAATTTTCTAAATCAATACATAATTTGTCGGTAACCGGATTGGGACGTACGTGAAGGTCTTCGAAGGGTTTGATATTCGAGCTGTTTAGCGGTCCTCTAATTTCAAAACTATCTTCACAAATTTGCCCATTATAGCTTGCTCTGAAATAATATCTTCCATCTGCGGTAGGTAGTTTTTTAGACCATCCCTGAATTCTTGTTTTGCTGTCCATGGTGCTGGAATAGGTCCAGCTTGCAAACAAGGTTCGGTCCGGGTTTAGAATCTGCATATCGCCGGTCATGCCGTTGACTTCGTTGCGTATGAAAATATAGAATTTGGCAAATCCGGCTGGAAGTCCTGAGCCCTGGAAGGGTATTTTAAATATTCTTGATTCATTGGGTATTTCTGTACCCGGACAAGCAGGAATAACTATATCTGTAGTATTAGTGGAGACTTTTACCAAAGTAGTTTCATTGTAAGGTTTTTGCATTTCCCACCAGCTTGTATTATTCAATTTGTTACAAGTTCCCGCAAAAGGATCAATCAGTGTTGCCGAAGTTGATCCAGACCAAACTTCAAAATGCAAATGCGGGCCGGATGAGTTGCCAGAGCTTCCTACAAATCCTACATGCTCACCTGCCAGTATCTTATCACCGATGCCTTTAGCGGTAAGTGAATTTTTTTTCATGTGGAAATACAAGACCTGTGAACCATCTTCATGCTTGATGACCAGATAATTTGCCAGCATACTGGTTGAGGCACAATTTTTATCAAACTCTCCTTCGTGCTTGTCGACAATTGTTCCTGAAGCCGCGGCTACAACTTCCACTAAGTTGTGATCCATCTTGTAAAAATTGTAGGGCCAGATCGAAATATCCGTTCCCTTATGGGCATCATAGGTATTGGTTCCACAATTGTAATCCTGAAATGCACCGGAACTTGTGTTATGATCAACATAGGCTGAAATCCTGTAATAGCTGCAATCTTTGAGGCTATCGCTTGGTTTCAGTGGCCAGGCCAGCGAAACTTTGAAGAAAGGGGTATTTGGGATTATGATTTTCAAGCGTTTAAGATTCTGGGCAATACGTTGATCGATGACATCATATTCCTCGTTTGTAATACACGGATGAAGGGCATTATTTTCATAGGTAGGTTCTTCTGTTGGAAGTACCTGAGCCCAAACGCTATGCGCCAACATTAAGATTGTGGCGCAGAAGAAGAATAGCTTATTTTTTGACATATTGCAGGTTTTAAGAATAAGAGGATTCAATTGGCTGATATGCTGCTTTATACATCAAAATAAATACTTTTTGAAATACTATACATCAATTCTCCCACCTACATCAGACTCCCCAAAATAAAGACCCGCTCGAAAGCAGGATGTAGCCTGCGCTCATCATGGGATTTTATTTTTTCCAGTAGAAAACATGTTGAATGATGAGTTATGAATGATGAGTTATGAATGATGAGTTATGAATGATGAGTTATGAATGATGAGTTATGAATGATGAGTTATGAATTATTTTCATATTCAACTGAATACTGTCTATTTTACCATTGACACACGACTCACGATGCTCGATACCGAAAACTTCATTCTCGGGACAGGCTAACAATTCTTGACTCGCGACGCTCGACGCTCGATCCCAATCACTACATTCACGGGACAGGCTCGCGACGCTTGACTCGTAACACCCGACTCTTGACTCACGTCTCGCGACTCACAATTCATAATTCCAATAATTGCCCCTCCTTTTTAATCTCCAACAGGGCGTCGTAAAGTCTGTCGAGATCTTCCTGCTGATTAAATGCATTAATGGAATACCGCAAGTAGACACGGTCATCCTGGCGCATGACGGGTATTTCGATATTATATTTTTCAAACAACTTCTTGTAGAGCAATTCAGGTTCAGCACATCGAATGGGAATACTCAGCATCTGGGCGATGAATTCCTCATCAATCGGGCAGATCGGATCGGATTCAAGCAATTGAAAAAATCGGGTGGCATTCGAGCGCACCATGGCGCGGCAATGACTTCGCACCCTATCCCATTGATACTTGCGCATAAATTCAAGGCAGTGTGGGACGGTCAGGAATGCCGAGTAATCCCGGGTACCCTGCACCATATGATAATCCTGAAATCGGGAAGGTCCTGGAAACATTGCCTTGTAGCCCCAGGAAATGATCAACGGATCTATGGTGTCCTGAAGACTGCGGCGCACGTAGAGAAAAGAGCAACCCTTGGGACTGAGCATCCACTTATGGCAGGCACCAACATACATGTCCGCATCAAGCGTAGTAATATCTAGGCCTATCTGCCCTGGCGCATGGGCGCCATCTACAAAGCAGGGGACGCCGCGGCGGTGTGCCTCGCGCACAATATCGTGGACGGGAAGGATCATGCCCGTCGAAGACGTCAGGTGACTCACAAAGACCAGCCTGGTCCTGGGCCCGAATCCTTTAAAAAGATCTTCAACAATTTGCTGAGCATCCTGCACCGGCAGATTAATTTTTTGACGGCGATATTTTGCCCCCGCCTTCTCACAATAATAATCCCAGGTCTTGTCGCAAGCGCCATACTCCAGATCGGTAGCAAGGATCTCATCTCCAGGCGACAGCGCGAAGCTCTTGGCAATGATATTGACCGCATAGGATGGATTCATTGTCCACACGATATCATCCGCATCGCAATGCAAATAACCTGCGAGCTCCTTTCTTGAACGGGCGGCATATTCCATACCAGCGCGAGTAATAAAATGAACCGGCTCACGCTCGAGCTCAAGCTGATATCCCTGATACGCTTCAAATATTTCGCGCGGGCAGGCACCAAATGATCCGTAATTCAAATAAGTGATCGAGGGATCAAGTAGAAAAAGTGATTTGAGTTCGGATCCTGTTGTAGTTTGTGACATGGGCCAAAGGTAATTTCAATAAACAACTATTGCTACCTTTAACCGCAGAATGAGTGTATATTTTGAAGCCAAGCGATTATTTTATAATCAGACGGGTTTGGGTAATTATTGCCGATGGTTGCTTCGCGGACTGAAGCAGCATGATCCCGCTGAAACCTGGCACTTGCTTACGCCCGATAACGGACCATCACCCTATCTCAAAGAGTTTACAGATGCTTCTTATCGCATTCACCAATATGCCAATCCACTGGGACTTGCCAGAACTTTTATGCTGGGCAGAAATCTTGGCCGGGGCGATATTCTCCATGGACTGAGTGCAGAACTTCCCTTTCATTCGATCAGGCCGAATTATCGTCAAATCGTCACGGTACACGATGTCATTTTTATGTCTCGAAAGCATGACTATGCTATGGCCGACCGAATGATTTATACTGCCAAACTCAGACATGCGGTACATACGGCCGATCGGATCGTTTGTGTAAGTCAATATACTGCCGATGACCTCAAAAAATACTTGCGCGTTGATGAGCAGAAGATCCGTGTCATCTATCAGAACTGCGATCCCGTCTTTTATCAGGCGCAGGTGCATTGTACCGATGAGACACTCCCTTTAAGTCTTCCTAAGTCGTACTGGTTGTGTGTGTCTTCCTTCGGACCAAGAAAAAATCTGAACAGTGTTGTTGAAGCTTATCGCACGATGTCCAGGGAAGATCGGCAGCCTGTCGTCATGGTGGGAAGTGGCAGACTTATGCAACCATTCATCGAAGCGGTCCGGCGTCATGAGCTTGATCCATGGTTTATATTTCTTCACAACCTAGATACACCTACACTTGCCTGGCTCTATCGACACAGCCTGGGTCTGATTTATCCCAGTCTGATGGAAGGATTTGGAATTCCAGCCGTAGAAGCAATGGCCTCAGATGTTCCTGTCATTGCCCATCGCGGTTCGGTATTGCAGGAGATTGCCGGTGCAGCGGGCATTTACGCAAACTGCCTGCAACCGGAAGAACTAGCCGGTGCAATAGTGAACATTCAAAATAATCCGCAATGGAGATCAGGATTTCAGATTCAGGCGAAAGAAGAACTAAAAAAATTTGACAACTCTACACTGATCCATGAGTACCATCAACTTTATCATGACACAAAATAGCATGCCATGAAATCTAAAGTGTCTTGGAAGATCAAAATGGATAAGCCAGTAAATCCAGTTATCGAAGAAGGACCTGAAAAATGGAACAAAACGTACGGGGGGCATCGCATGGTCATTCCAACTCCTCGCGTCATTGAAAAAATACTCCTGACGATTCCGAAGGGGAGCATTATCATGTTAAGTGACCTTCGCCGGAAGATTGCCGCAGCCTGCGATGCAGATTATGCCTGCCCGCTGACTACAGGTATTTTCCTGAGGATCTGTTCGGAGTATGCAGAAGAACTACGCGCAGAAGGTGCAAAAAAAATACCACCCTACTGGAGGGTTGTTCGGGATGACGGAAGCCTGATTGACAAATTCCCGGGTGCTGAAATACATCAATCCGAATTACTGAAAAAAGAGGGCTTCAAGATTATTAAGAGAGGAATTCGAAAGAAAAGGCTTGCAGTCGAATTTTAATTCGATTGTGCCTGATCGAATTTAAGATCTAATAATTAAACCCAGAATTGTCATTGGAAAAGATTTCTAATGACCGCCATTAGAAAAAAGATGCCATATTCTATTGAAATTCAATGATTTAATAACTTTTCATATGTTTCGAGAATAATTATTTTTGAGT